>CAIVBX010000147.1 GCA_903904275.1 uncultured Pseudomonadota bacterium | reverse complement strand
GTGACTTTGCGTTGTTTTGCCAACGCGCCTAAACCGTCATTCAGCCCTTTGGTAACGCTCATGCGCCATGCCCGAATTTTGTCGATGTCGAGCTGTGGTTTGGCGAATGTTACGCCGAAGTTTTCAGATTCTTCGGCTTCATGAATCGTATGCGCTAAATGCAATAACGCTTTTGACGGAATACAACCCACGTTTAAACACACGCCGCCCAAAACGCCATAACGTTCAACTAGCACAACGCTTTTGCCTAAATCCGCCGCACGAAATGCCGCCGTATAACCACCAGGGCCACCGCCTAAAACGAGAACTTCTGTATTGTAACTATCGCTCATAATTCTCTCCTTAAACCAACAAACGACGTACGTCGCTCAAATAGTATTTCAACGCTTCCATAAACCGTGCGCCTTCTGCACCATCAATCACGCGATGGTCATAAGTTAAATCCAGCGGTAATATCAGACGTGGTACAAATTCGCTACCATTCCAAACAGGTTGCATCGTTGATTTTGTTACACCCAAAATGGCAACTTCGGGCGCGTTGACGATTGGCGTGAACGCTTTGCCACCGATGCCGCCCAAACTTGAAATACTCATACAACCGCCTTGCATATCAGCGGCAGTGAGTTTTCCAGCGCGTGCTTTTTCGCTTTTTTCACCGAGTTCAGCCGCTAATTGTTTCAACGATTTATTCGGAATATCACGCAAAACAGGCACAACCAAACCATTCGGCGTATCAACCGCAATGCCGATGTTAAGATATTTTTTGAAAATCAAACTTTGACCATCGCTAGAAAGCGACGAATTGAAGCGTGGGAATTGTTGCATCGCAGCGGATAACGCTTTGATGATGAATAACAAGCCTGTGAATTTAACATCAACATTTTTTTGAGAATTGAGCGACACACGGAACGCTTCCATTTCGGTAATGTCTGCGTCGTCGTGATACGTCACCATCGGCAAATTCAACCACACACTGGTCATGTGCTGACCTGTGAGTTTGTTAATTTTGCTGAGTGGCTGAGTGTCGATGTCACCAAAAACAGCAAAATCAGGTACGGCAATTTTTGGCAATGCTGCGCCACCTGTGACGGTGATGCCTTCGGTCAATGCTTTTTTGACATACGCTTTCACGTCATCTTTTAAAATGCGACCTTTACGACCGTTGCCTTGCGAAATTTGGCTAATATCAACGCCTAATTCACGCGCAAATAATCTTACGGCTGGCGAAGCGTGTGCTTTGCCTTTGGTTTCTCCCCCCTTGGAAAGAGGGGCGGGGGGGATTTCAGGAGCAGCAGATTTTGGCGCGACAACGTCAACCGCTTTCACTTCTTCAACGACAGGCGCAGGCTCGGATGCGGGGGCCGTTTCAGCAACGGGCGCAGGTGTTGCCACTTCGTCACTGACCAAAACCGTGATAATCAATGAACCTTCGTTCACTTTATCACCAACTTTGATATGAACTTGCTGAACCGTTCCCGCTGCTGACGAAGGAACGTCCATGCTTGCCTTATCGGTTTCGAGTGTAATCAACGTTTGATCGATTTCAATCACATCGCCCGTTTGAATTTCAACTGCCACCACTTCCACATCATGCACGTTGCCAATGTCTGGGACTTTAATTTCAATTGTTGTACTCATGGGTTCCTTCCTTATTTCAACCAAGGGGCTTTAACGTCAGCATTGATGCCGTATTTCGCAATCGCAACTTCCACTTTGCTAAGTTCAAATTGCCCGTTATCTGCCAAACTTTTGAGCGCGGCAACGGTAATGTGGAAACGGTCAACTTCAAAGAAATGGCGCAAATGTTCGCGAGTGTCAGAACGTCCAAAACCATCAGTACCTAAAACCGTGTACGGTGCTTTGATTTCGCTGCGGATTTGCTCTGCGAATGCACGAATGTAATCCGTTGCAGCAATTACGGGAACGTTTGAATTCGGTAATAATTTGCTAACGTGTGATTGTTTTGGTGTTTCAGTTGGATGCAAACGATTCCAACGTTCACACGTTTTTGCATCACGCGCCAATTCGGTGAAACTTGGGCAACTCCATAAATCGGCTTCCACGCCCCAATCATTTTTCAAAAGTTCTGCGGCAAATTCAGCTTCTCGGAAAATTGCGCCTGAACCGAGTAAATTAACTTTCAATTTTGCCGCTTGGTCGCCTTTTTTGAACGAGTACATGCCTTTCAAAATGTCTTGTTCAATTCCTGCGGGCATTGCTGGATGCGTGTAGTTGTCGTTCATTACCGTTAAGTAATAGAAAACGTCTTCTTGCTCTGCGTACATTCGACGTAAACCATCTTGAATAATGACTGCAACTTCATACGCATAAGTTGGGTCGTAAGAAATGCAATTCGGAATGGTTGCAGACATTAAATGACTATGACCATCTTCATGTTGCAAACCTTCACCGTTTAAAGTTGTACGACCTGCTGTGCCACCTAATAAGAAACCGCGAGTACGTTGGTCTGCGGCTGCCCAAATTAAATCGCCAACCCGTTGGAAACCAAACATCGAGTAGAAAATATAGAACGGAATCATCGGCGTGTCGCTGGTTGAATACGCTGTACCTGCCGCAATCCAATCTGCTAAACCACCCGCTTCGTTGATACCTTCTTGTAGAACTTGACCGTGTTTGTCTTCTTTGTAGAACATCAATTGATCTGCATCTTGCGGTGTGTAAAGCTGCCCAACTTGCGACCAAATACCAAGTTGACGGAACATGCCTTCCATCCCAAAGGTGCGCGATTCATCTGGTACAATCGGCACAATCCGTTTGCCGATGGTTTTGTCTTTCACCAAAATATTCAAAATTCGCACAAACGCCATTGTCGTTGAGGCTTCTTTATCATTCACTTCAAGTAAGGCTTTGAAATCTTGCAAAGTTGGAACGGTAAGCGCGTCAGATTTCATGCGACGTGCTGGCAAATAACCGCCCAAAGCCGCGCGACGTTCACGCATATAGGTCAATTCTTTTGAACCTTCTTCAAAGGTAATGTACGGTAAATCGTGTAATTGCTCATCGGTTACAGGCAATTGATACAAATCACGGATATGTTTTATATCCACGTCATTCATTTTTTTCTGTTGATGCGAGGTATTTTGCGCTTCGCCCGATGACCCCATGCCATAACCTTTAATGGTTTTGGCTAAAATGACCGTCGGTTGACCTTTGTGATTTACTGCTGCTTGAAAAGCTGAGAAAATTTTCGAGGGATCATGACCACCGCGATTGAGTTGCCAAATATCTCTATCTGACCAATCTGAAACCATCGCTTTCAGTTCAGGTGTGTTAAAGAAATGTTCGCGCACATACGCGCCATCTTTGGCTTTGAATGTTTGGAAATCGCCATCGACACATTCCATCATGCGTGTGGCTAAAATTCCATCTTTATCGCGTGCCAACAAGCTATCCCAACGATTGCCCCAAACCAATTTAATGACATTCCAACCCGCACCACGGAATTCGCTTTCGAGTTCTTGAATAATTTTTCCATTACCGCGCACAGGTCCATCAAGACGTTGCAGGTTGCAATTCACCACGAAAATTAAATTGTCTAAATTTTCGCGTCCCGCCATACCAATTGCGCCGAGAGATTCGGGTTCGTCGGTTTCACCATCGCCTAAAAATGCCCAAACTTTGCGTCCATCCGTATTTGCCAACCCACGGTCGCGCAAATAACGCATAAAACGCGCTTGATAAATCGCACAAATTGGTCCTAACCCCATTGAAACCGTTGGGAATTGCCAAAATTCAGGCATAAGCCAAGGATGTGGATACGAAGACAAACCATTGCCACCAACTTCCTGGCGGAAATTATCCATTTGTTCATGGGTGAAACGTCCTAGCAAAAATGCGCGTGCATATTCGCCTGGTGAAGAATGACCTTGCGTGTAAATTAAATCCCCGCCGTGTTTTTCAGAAGGCGCGTGCCAAAAATGGTTATAACCTACGTCATATAAAGTCGCCGCTGAGGCAAAGCTGGCAATGTGACCGCCGACATTGGTGTCTTTATTGGCACGCAAAACCATCATCATCGCATTCCAACGAACATAAGAACGGATACGGTGTTCAAGCGTTGCATCACCAGGGAATTGTGCTTGGCGTTCAACTGGAATCGTATTCAAATAAGCGGTATTCGCGCTGAAAGGAATATCAAAACCCGCGTGGCGCGTGACAGCAACTAAACGTTCAATTAAAAAATGGGCGCGTTCACTGCCTTCGGCTTCCAAAACCGATTGCAACGCTTCAATCCATTCTTGAGTTTCGACTGGATCAACATCTGTTTGACCCGTAATATCTGAAAAAAAAGTGCTACTCATAAAGTAATCCTAGTTGTGTGAAAAGGGAGGGGTTTTAAGCATTTAAGACAACCAAATCCGCGCAAGACGCGGTTTTTGGGTAGTATATACAAATCATCGCAGGCTAGCATCCGCTTTCGTGACGGTATGTTTTTAATTAAATTTGCGTAGAATGACAAAAAAATATTAAAAGTTCGCGTCACACAAACGAAACTGTGCAAACCTTTCCGCTTTAATTTATGACGGCACATTTATGGAATTTAAAGATTATTTGCACATTCTGGCTAAAAATGACGGTTCAGATTTATATTTAACCGCAGGTGCACCGCCTGCCGCCAAATTTCAAGGAATTCTAAAACCACTTGAAAATATCAAACTATTACCGCCCCGATTGGAGGAAATTGCTTATAGCTTAATGAATGACGACCAAAAAGTGATTTTTGAACATCAACCCGAAATGAATTTAGCGATTTCAGAACACGGCATTGGACGTTTTCGAGTAAACATTTTTCGGCAACGAAACAGTATTTCACTTGTTATTCGTAACATCAAAATGGAAATTCCCAATGTCGATGAATTGGGATTGCCACCGATTTTGAAAAAAACAATTATGGAAAAACGCGGGTTGATTTTATTTATTGGTGGCACAGGTTCAGGTAAATCAACCTCGCTGGCAGGTTTAATTGATTATCGAAATAGCAATGCGTCAGGTCATATTATTACAATTGAAGACCCTATAGAGTTTATTCATTCGCATAAAAAATCACTTGTAAATCAACGTGAAGTCGGTGTTGATACGTTGAGTTATGAAGATGCACTGAAAAATACACTTCGCCAAGCTCCTGACGTAATTTTGATTGGTGAAATTCGTTGCCGTGAAACCATGGAGCACGCGCTCGCGTTTGCTGAAACAGGGCATTTATGTTTATCAACTTTGCACGCAAATAATTCAAATCAAGCTCTTGACCGAATTATCAACTTTTTTTCTGAAGAACGTCGCTCACAACTGTTAATGGATTTGTCATTGAATTTAAAAGCCTTTGTTTCGCAACGACTTATTCCAACCGTTGATAATAAACGTACTGCGGCAATTGAGATTTTATTAAATACGCATTATGTGAGTGATTTAATTTTGAAAGGTGAAATTCATGGTTTAAAAGAAGCAATGGAAAAATCTGAAAATATCGGAATGCAAACATTTGATTCACATTTACAACGTCTTTATGAACAAGGCAAAATCTCGTTAGAAGATGCGCTTGCAAATTCGGATTCACCGAATAATTTACGTTTAAAAATTAGTTTGAATGGCAAAGATTCGACAATTGATAAACAAATCATGAAATCTAAACTAAATATCGAGTTACTCGATAATTAAAATTCTTAATCAATCAGGGATATTTTATGAAAAAAATAGTGATGTTGATGGTTTTATTTTCGGGCGTTATTCATGCAAATGAAACGAGCAATAAGGTATATATGATTGAAAAATTTGATCAAAATGGTGATCACGTTGTAACACAAGAGGAGTTTTTGAAATCAGCAGAGGAACGTTTTAAAACGATGGATATTGATGGTGATAAAACCATTGAAAAAACAGAATTTTTACAGCGTTATACGGAGCATTCTCATTCAACCACAGCAGATTCGGCGGCGGAAGTTGGGCAACGTGTTTTTGGAAAATTAGATGAAAATAGGGATGACAAAATTAGTGAATTAGAATATACGCAATCGCGTTTGAAGTGGTTCACTGAGGTAGATAAAGACAATGATCAGAAGATTGAGCTAGAAGATACGGCAGACAAATAAGTTTTTGGCGATGGACTAGGGATTCGAACCCCAGGAACCTTTCGGTTCGACGGTTTTCAAGACCGTTGCTTTCGACCGCTCAGCCAGTCCACCTCAAAACTTACCTTTCTTATTATAGCGATAAAGTCCTTTTTTGCAAGCAAAACGTCAGAATTTAGATAATTTTGACATTATTGAGCCACTATTCAACTCTTTCTATCCAATTTGCGATAACCAATCGCCTCACTTAAATGTTGAATTTCAATATCAGGCGAAGCGGCTAAATCGGCAATTGTTCGTGCTAATTTCAAAATCCGATGATAGGCGCGATTCGACAAGCCAAACCTCTCCATTGCTTGATCAAGCAAACGGTGACTCGCTTCTGACAACAGACAAAATTGTTTCACTTCTTTCGCAGAGAGCAACGCATTCGCTTTGCCACTTCGTGCAATTGCCAAATTTCGCGCCGTAATCACACGCGCCCGAATGATCGAACTAGATTCTTCACCATCGGGCGAACCTTTGCGTAGAACATCATGTGGCACACGAGGCACTTCAAGGTGCATATCAATTCGGTCTAAAAGAGGACCAGAAATTTTCGCACGATAACGTCCAACTTGCTCAGATGTGCAATGACAGCGTCCTGAGGCATCGCCCAAATAACCACATGGACACGGATTCATTGCCGCAATCAATTGAAATCGCGCAGGAAAATCGACTTGCCGCGCTGCTCTGGAAATTGTGATATGCCCTGTTTCAAGCGGTTCGCGTAAAACTTCTAACACTTTGCGGTCAAATTCTGGCAATTCGTCTAAAAACAATGCGCCGTGATGAGAAAGTGAAATTTCACCAGGTTTTGGATTGCTTCCACCGCCAACCAAAGCTGCAGCCGATGCGGTGTGATGTGGCGCACGATAAGGTGGACGTAACCAATTTACTACGTCCAAACCTTGATCGCTAATAGACGCAATTGCAGCGGTTTCTTGGGCTTGTTCTTCGGTAAGTGACGGTAAAATCGTTGGCATTCGACACGCCAACATTGATTTTCCCGTTCCTGGAGGTCCTAGCATTAGTAAGTTGTGTGCGCCAGCTGCCGCAATTTCAAACGCACGTTTAACATGATATTGTCCGTGAACATCCGAAAAATCGACATCATGTTTTAATTCAATTGGTTGTGGTTGCTGAAACGTGGTTTCAATTTGCGCGTGTCCGTTCATATGAGCGCAAACTTCCAGCAAATGTGCGGCAGGAATAATTTCAACATTTTTAACAAGTGCAGCTTCAGCCGTATTTTCTTTTGGTAAAATCAACTGTCGTTTGCAATCTCGCGCCGCGATTGCAATTGGCAACACGCCTTGAATCGGACGTAATTCACCGCCGAGTGACAATTCACCAACGCATTCAAATTGGTCTAAGTTTTTACTCGAAATTTGACCGCTTGCCGCCAAAATTCCGAGCGCAATTGCCAAGTCAAACCGTCCGCCATCTTTGGGCAAATCTGCTGGCGCAAGATTCACCGTAATGCGTTGCGCGGGAAAATCAAAACGGCAATTTTGAATTGCACCACGCACACGGTCTTTGCTTTCTTTCACCGCTGTTTCAGGCAAGCCGACGATATTTAATGCAGGCAAACCATTCGCAACGTGAACTTCGACAGTGACAAGTGGCGCGTCAATGCCAGAACGTGCGCGAGAATAAAGGACGGCTAATCCCATGCAGTTACTCAGCTTTTTCCGCTTCTAACGCTTCAACACGTTTTTCGAGAGCGTCTAAATTCGCACGAGTTTTCGCCAGCACCAATTTTTGTACTTCAAATTCTTCGCGCGTCACTAAATCCATTTTTCCGAGCGCACTTTGCAAAATCGCTTTAAAGGTTTTTTCTAAATCTTCTTTTACGGTATGCAACGCAGGCGGCAAAACGCCAGCTAATTTATTTGCCATATCGTCTATGGTTTTTGTATCAAACATAAATTTCTCTAAAAGTTACGCCGCAAATCGATGTTCGCGGCAAATTTTGTAGGTTTCAATTTGCCAAACTGGCAAATTGGTTTCGGTGCAAATGTAGTGATTGTCTTCGATGTTAAAATTGATACACGAATTACACGAGCCAAAACTTTTCACGTCACAACCTTTTTGTAGCGTGAAAAGTGTCATTTTTAACGCATCGTCTAAACTCGCGTATTGTTTCGACAAAACAGCTTGTTGTGCTTGTTCAAAAATATTGTCGTGATTTGCTTCTTCGAGCAGGACTTCACCATTTTTGGATAACAACAAATGCGTTACACGCGCATCTTCTTCATCCATTTGTTTTTCGAGATAGCCTTTGCGCTCTAAAAGTTGCAGCGTTTGTGACACAGTGCCTTTTGTTAATCCGAAATACTCAGTAATACCAACAGCCGTATTGCTGTAACTATTGCACGAACTTAGATAATCCAGAACTTGAATATGAATAGGTTGCAAACCTAATACAGCGTATTTTTTGCGCTCTTCAGCACGAACAAGCGTGCTGATGCGTTCAATCAATTTAAAAGTAGATAAATTCTGCATCGATTACGCAAACGCCTTTTTGAAAAATTCAGGTTGTGCCATTGCCGCGTTGTGAATGTCGAGGTTGTAATAAATAGTTTCAAAATCTTTATTTGCACAATCGTCTGCGCGGAAAGTTAAGGCTTTTTTGCTCGCAATTGTTCCGCTCCACCAGCCTGATGGATAAATACATTGTGGAAAAAATAGCGTTTGTTGATGTGCAAAACCTGCAGTTTTCATTGCAGCTCGCATATCTTTAATTAAATCTAAATGTAAAAGAGCTGATTCACTTTGTTGAATCAACATGCCATCTTCTGCCAAACACGCTACGCAATCGCGATAAAATGCTTCGCCAAATAAGCCTTCAGCAACGCCAACAGGGTCAGTGCTATCAACAATAATTAAATCAACAGAATTCGGCGCAGCATCTTTTAACCATTTAATGCCGTCAATAAATTTCAAATCTGCGCGTGGGTCGTTATTTGATTCGCACAATTCGGGGAAATAAATTTCAGCCAAACGTGTTACGCGCTCGTCGATGTCGATTTGCACCGCTTCTTCAACATTTTTATGTTTTAAAACTTCGCGCAATGTGCCGCAATCGCCGCCACCGATAATCCAAACACGTTTTGGATTGGGATGTAAAAACAGGGCAGGGTGGCTCATCATTTCGTGATAAAAAAAGTTATCGCGCGTTGAAACCATCGTACAACCATCAATCACCATCAATTTACCGAACGTTTCAGTATCGTAAATTTCCAATTTTTGAAAATCAGACTGTTCTTCGTGAAGTTTTGATTTGATTTTGAGTGAAAATGCCGTGCCAGTTGACAGCATTTGTTCTGTGAACCATTCGTTTGAATTCATAAAAAGCCTAATAAAGTGTTAAAAATGGGATAATTTCGCGATTAGTTTAACGAAAATTTGTGTCAATTGTATGTTTCTTTAATTTTTGCAAGCGTGCCGTTTGCAAATAAATTTTTAAATTCCGTCACAATTTTGGGATCAAATGATGTTCCAGCCTGTGAATCAATTAAGTCAAGCGCAGCTTGCATTGTCCAAGGTTCTTTGTAAGGGCGTTTTGTTGTTAGTGCATCAAACACGTCAGCTAATTTTACAATTCGTGCTGCTAACGGAATATCCTCGCCTTTTAATTGATTTGGATAACCTGTGCCATCAAAATTTTCATGATGTCCTGCTGAAATTTCTCGCGCCATTTCATAAAACGGATTTTCACCTAAAATTCGCGCACCCGCGAGGGGATGTTCTCGCATCACAAGCCATTCTTCATCGGTCAATTTATCAGGCTTTTTTAAAATAGCATCTGGCGTGGCGAGTTTGCCAATATCGTGCAACATACTCATTAAACCCATGTGTATAGCTTCTTTTTCATTAACATCTACAGCCATTGCCAATGCGGTTGTGTAATGTTGAACACGGTGTAAATGGCTCGCTGTATCTTGGTCTTTACCTTCGGCTGCCAAACAAAGCATCACAACTGTTTCTTTATACGCTATTTCTAATTGTATTCGTGCTTCATCTAATTGTCGTTGTAAATCAAGGGATTCCAATGCGCGAATCACTGTAAAATTCAAATCATCTGGCATCCATGGTTTAGTAACATATTTGTAAATATGTGCGTCATTCACGCAGCTAAGCAACGAATCAACATCTGTATAACCTGTTAATAAAATCCGAATGGCTTGAGGTTGAACCGTTAAAGCGTGCATTAAAACTTCCACACCACCCACATTTGGCATTCGTTGATCACAAATAATTAAGTCAACAGTTTGTGAATTTAAAATATCTATGGCAGCTTGCCCTCCACTTGCTGAAAGCGTTTTATAGCCTTTTCGAAAACTGCGTGTCAGTGTTGCTAAAACATCGTCATCATCGTCAACAAGTAATAATGTGTGCATTTTTTTAAATTTCCTTAACTAACTTAATTGGGATTGCAATAATAAAACGTGTG
Organism: uncultured Pseudomonadota bacterium; assembly: GCA_903904275.1. Classification (GTDB taxonomy): domain Bacteria; phylum Pseudomonadota; class Gammaproteobacteria; order Methylococcales; family Methylomonadaceae; genus UBA10906. The sequence goes on along the minus strand of CAIVBX010000147.1, from coordinate 27,521 downwards.
CCATGATTATCGGGCGATTGATTTGATTCGACAGTTAATGTGCCATGATGTTTTTCAATGATGCCATAAGAAATGGATAATCCTAAACCTGTTCCTTCTCCAACATCTTTTGTTGTAAAAAATGGATCAAAAATTTTCGCTTTCACATCATCTGGCATTCCCGTTCCTGTATCTGCAATAGTAATTACTGCGTTTTCATTGATTTTTGCTGACGTGATAAAAATCGAACCGGTGTCAGGAATGGCTTGAATGGCATTGGCTAAAATGTTCATAAAGACTTGATTTAATTCGCCTGCATAACATTCCACCATTTCATTGAGCGTGTAATTTTTCTCGATTTCAATCCGATTTTTATAATTATGTAAAAGCATCTGCAACGTTGAATCAATCCCTTCTTCAAGTAAAACCTGTTTCACCGCTCCTTGGTCAAGACGTGAAAAATTGCGTAACGCTAAAACAATGTTCCGAATACGATTGGCTGCTTGTTTTTGGCTATTAAGTAATTGTGTTAAATCATCGATAACAAACGTGTAATCTATTTCCGTTTTGTGTTCATTCAAAATTTTTAAGCCCGATTCATCCAAACAATTTTCTGCAATGTTGACGGTCGTTTTAATATCATCAATATATTCAGCAAGCGGCGGCATATTTGCGTAAATTGCGCCAATCGGATTGTTAATTTCATGTGCAATACCCGCTACTAATTGCCCTAATGAAGCCATTTTTTCAGATTGCACAAGTTGTGTTTGCGCTGATTTCAATTTTTGCAATGTGTCTTGCAATTGTGCGGTACGTTCAACAACTTGATTTTCTAAATTCGCATTTAAATCCTCAAGCTCTTTTTCAACAATCGCATTTTTGTGAAATAAATCGCCAAGTTGTGAAGTCATACGATTAAACGCATTTCCTAAATCTGCCACTTCATCACGACCAGAAACTTTCACTTGAATTGATAAATCATTGGAATCTTCGATGCTGCGAATAGTGGCGGTTAATTTTTTAATCGGTGTCACTAAATGATGGCTTAGAAAACTTACAAAAAGAATCATCGGAATACCTACTAATGTGGCGGCAATTAACAATTTTTGCGTTAATTCTAATAGCGGTTCGCGTGCTAACTTTTCAGGCATAAATGCGGCAATTTGAAAATTAAAATCGCCAATCGTAATGGGTTTTGAAATCGAACCTAAATAGCTTTCATCGCCAAAAAACCACAACGGCTTTTGCGTAAAATCATCATTTAACGTAATGTCTTGAACGCTATTTTTCATAAATAATTCTGCACTCGTTTCGCTGTTTTTACGCAATGCAAAATTACTGTCAGTTGGTGCAAGCAATTGAGTAATATCATCCCATGGATGGGTAATCACTAAATACCCTTGCTTTTTTAATTGCGGCAATTTTAATGCCGTGAGATGAGCGAGAATACTACCTTTTATGAATGGCACGTCATGTTTAAAAACAAGCTGATAATCTTTTTGCGTTTTCCACGCATCTGGCAATTTAGTTTTTAAAGTGGTCTGTTGTGTGGATGCAATCAACTCCTCTTTATCATTAAAAACATACAAATCACCTGCCAATGGGTAATACTGTTTTAAATTTTTTAATTCGGTATTGATGCGTTTATCTAAATCATCGACCACAACATCAAGCATCACTGAAGATGCTCGCCAAGATAATAAATTTGTGCGTTCAAACAAAAGTACGTTACTAATTTCAGCGGCTTTGTGGTCAGCAAGTTCGGTTAAATTGCGGCTAATTTGCTGATTAATTTTTTCACCAACTTGGTAAAAAACCACGGTGCTTAATGTCACTGTCACTAGTAAGACAATCAAACTAAAAAATAGGGTTAAACGTACTGACAACGAAAAGCGTGACATAAAATTCCGTTATTTAAATTGTTGTAAAATTTTAATTTGAGAACTTTGTGGCTTCGTTTCGACGTAACCAATTGCCCCTTTAATACGTTCGACAAACATCACAACGGCTTGTTCTGAGTTTTGCGTCATAGGTGGCGTTTCACCTTTAAAAAGCATTTTGTCCCAATAACTACCTAATTTTTCGGGTGTACTGTCGAAAACTTGCGCTGTAAAACGCGCTCTTGCGTCAGCGGTTGCAGGCAGGTTAATTGGCATAATGTCATCACCATTTTCCCAATGTTTCTTTTTGAGTAAATAAATCGCTGAAATGTCAGTTTTTTCAAGTTGAGAAATTGGCAAATCTTTGTTTGCGATGATGTATAAATCAGCATGAACTGTGTGCGACAATAAAGCGGCTAATAAAATAAGTAATTTTTTCATTAGAATAACACCGCCACTGAGCTATAAAGTCCCGTTTCATTATGAAATACGCTGCCTTGCGTTTGTTGCCATTCCATTTTGAACGATAAACTGGGAACAGGACGATAAACTAAGCCGCCTAATTCTGTATTTGTTGGTTCAATTTTATTTGCATATTCAAAGTGTTCGTAGCGCGTTATAAGACTAAATTTATCGACAATAGGCACAACCATTTGCACATAACCGCCCCAGTCATTGCCATGTTGACGAAATTCTTTTGTATCAACATGTGTAAAGAGCAATTCGCTTTCTAATTCGAAAAATTCATGCTGCCAATTTCCATCAATACTGATTGCATCGCGTACTTCGTCTGTATATCTGACGTTCGCGTGTTGAAATGCTATACCGACATAATAATCTAAATCTTCATGAGCAATCCATCGACCACCTGCAATGGTATTGTATTGGCGTTCATGTGTGTCCATGGTTTTATGATTAAAATCTTGAGCAGGTTGAACATAAACTTCTAGGGCTTGACCAGAAAGTGCATCGAATTCGTGACGAAGTTGCAAACCTGTAATGTAATTTGCACGCGAATAGGTTGACGTAACAGGGCGATTTGTTGTCCAAACTAACGGCGCAGCATGAACGATATTCCAGTGGTTTATTGAAGCAAGCATTTTACCAACACGCACCGTATCTTCGTCTGTTACCTGCATATCGTTGTAAATTCGTTCGATTGCAAAATGAATGTTATTAAATTGGAAGCCACTTCCTGATTGCCAAAGTGAGATATTGTAAGATTCTGCTTCCAAAAATGGATTTAGCCAGCGGTTAAATTTACCTGAAACAAAAAGACTTAAATCATCTAAATCAACGGAGGTTGATTTATTATTTGGTGCGCTAATGGCAAATTTTGCGTAGCCTGATAAATTAACAGAATCCATCCACGACGTTTTTGCCTCTTCCGCAAAAATCATGGGTGAACAACAAAGTAAATTAAAACCTAACAAATAGGCGGCTTGATTTTTTGGTTTAAACCACGTCATAGAGAAATTAAAACAGAAATTATTTTTATCAATTATAAAGCTTATTGTATCTTGCGCGGCAAATTTGAAATAAAGAAGGTACGTTGAACAGTTCGATTTTGTGACATTTCTGCAAAATGCTATGATTAAACAATTCAAAAACACTTGCGTATCCTCATGGCAGATATAAGAAAACGTAGCAGCTCACGCTACGATCAACAACCTTCTCGTAATCGTAGAAACAAAAAAAAATCTTCTTTTCCTTGGTTCAGTAGCTTATTTTTGATTGGACTTGGTATTGGTGGATTTTTCTTGTTTGGCTATTTAGGCGTATTAGATTACAACGTCCGCAAACAATTTGAAGGCAAACGTTGGGCGATTCCCGCGCGAGTTTATGCCAGTCCACTCGAACTTTACGCGGGTTACAACATCAACGCCGCACAATTTGAAACACAATTAAAAACGTTACATTATCGCGTCGATTCTACGTTGACAGCCGAAGGTACTTACGTCAGAAAAGGTTCACAAATTTTATTAAAAACGCGCCCGTTCAATTTTTGGGATTCGCCTCAAGAAAGTCGTTTAATTCGTTTAAATTTTACGGAATCGACTGTCGAAAATATCGCTGATTTAGATAAACAAGGCACAGACGTGGCGTTATTGCGTTTAGACCCTGCTCAAATTGGCTCGTTATATCCTCGATTAAAAGAGGACCGTGTTTTAATTAAATTGAGTGACGCACCAAAATCGTTGATTGATGCCTTATTAGCCTCAGAAGACCGTGATTTTTACCACCATTTTGGTTTGTCATTTCGTGGCATCGCGCGAGCGATGTTAACGAATTTAAAAGCGGGCAGCATGGTTCAAGGCGGCAGTACGATTACGCAACAATTGGTTAAAAATTTTTATTTAAGCTCAGAACGCAGTTTGACGCGCAAAGTCAATGAAGCGTTTATGGCGTTAATTTTGGAATATCGCTACAGCAAAAATGAAATTTTAGAAGCCTATTTAAACGAAATTTATCTAGGACAAAATGGCAGTAATTCGGTGCATGGTTTTGGTTTGGCGAGTGAATTTTATTTCAACAGCACATTAAAAGATTTGCCATTGCATCAAGTCGTTTCCTTAGTTTCATTGGTTCGAGGACCTTCATATTACGACCCTCGTCGTTCGCCCGAACGAGCTTTACATCGTCGAAATTTAATTCTCGATGAAATGACAACGGCTGGAACAATTACTGAAAAACAAGCGACTGACGCAAAAGCAAAACCACTCGGCGTAATTGTAAATATCAATCGAACAGCCAATGCGTATCCATACTTTTTGGACTTGGTAAAACGCCAGTTAAGCCAAGAATACCGCGAAGAAGATTTAACATCCGAAGGTTTGAGTATTTTTACGACATTGGACACACGGGTTCAAGATACGCTTGAACAAACAATTAAATCGCAACTCGTACAGCTCGAAAAATTACCAAAATCAACAAACAATTTAGAAGCCGCAGCAGTGATAACTCGTCGAGATAGCGGTGAAATTGCTGCATTGACAAGTGGACGCGAGGTTGTTTCTTCTGGTTTTAATCGTGCTTTAGATGCAGTTCGTCCGATTGGTTCGTTGATTAAACCTGTGATTTATTTAACGGCGTTAAATAATCCCAAAAAATACACAATTACAACGTCAGTTAGTGATACTGAAATCGTTGTGCCAAATAAAGGCAGTGAAGCATGGATTCCCAAAAATTATGATCATCGTGAACATGGCAGCGTCAGTTTGCATCAAGCGTTAGCGCATTCTTACAATTTAGCAACGGTGCGCGTTGGAATGGATGTAGGCGTTGATAATGTGATTGAAACGTTGCGAAGTATGGGCGTAACTCGTGAAGTGGAATCGTTCCCGTCCTTTTTACTTGGTTCAGCACAATTAACACCGATGGACGTGACGCAAATGTATCAAACGCTTGCAGGCGATGGCTTTTTAAGCCGTTTAAAAGCGATTCGTGCGGTGGTTTCGGCAAAAGGTGAACGTTTGCAAAGTTATCCATTTATTGTGAAACAAGCGATTGATCCAGCGGTGACGTATATCGTTAATACGATGTTGCAAGAAGTGATGACCGAAGGAACAGGACATAAGGCTTACGATATTTTTCCGAAAAGTTACGGTTTAGTGGGAAAAACAGGCACAACGAACGACGCGAAAGATAGTTGGTTTGCAGGTTATTCGGGTGATTATTTATCGGTAGTTTGGGTAGGACGTGATGACAATAAACCGATGGGATTAACAGGTGCAACAGGCGCATTGCCTGTTTGGTTGTCGATTATGAAACAAATTTCAATTCAGCCTGTAAATTTAATTGCCCCTGACAACATCAAAATGGCGACAAGCGGTTGTTCTGGTTCGCGTCAATATCCGTATATTTCAGGTTCTGAACCGCATGTTTCAAACTGTGAAAGCAGCGGTGGTTATTTTGTTCCTGATGATTTAAATACGGATAATTCGACAGATTCACCTGCTGAAGAAACTTTTTTCGATAATTTTTAAATTACACAACGTGTCAAAACAAATGGTACGTTTTCGGCACATTGTTTTGGACGTTGATTATCTTGTGATGGCTGCATAAATCGAATTGTACAGCGGTGTTTTCCACCGCTGATTTCGACAAAATAAGGCTGGTTTTTTTCAACTTCAACGCAAAGTAATTGATGTGGCAAATTACTGTCTAACGTGATTTGAAAAAAACCACTTGGTGCAATTTCTTCTGTTGTAATTTGGCTGTGACGAATAAATTCTAAAATTGATGTAATTGCTTCAAAAATTTCCGTGAATGGGCGACTCCATTTCATTAAATCCTCGAAACTTTCCGCGTCATCTTGCATCAACCAGAAATGAAATTCAGGTAAATCAAACGAACACGTTCCGCCTGGAATTGTGCAGCGTTGCGAAATACTTTGAAACAAATCGCTGTCTACAATGTGATTGCCAATTTTTCCCGTTTTGGCATACAGTTTTTGGCTCATTTCACTAAGTTGCGCGAGCAATTCTTGTATTTTTTGCGCATCTACATTTTCATTTTGATTGTTGGTGAGCTTGTTTAATACATTTGCGTGCCTGTCCAATTCTTTCAACACTTCGGATTTCAAATCATTACGTTTAAAAATAGCAACAATATCAAGTAACACGCTAATTGCAGCGCGTTTATCGAACGTCGAAACACGTTGTAAATGATGGTTAAACTGTTGAAAAAGTTGTTCTAAGCGAATAAAAATGCGAATACGTTCGTTGAGTGGAAATTCATAACTAATAGGGGTGTTCACAGCGGTAGCGCGTCCTGATTCTGACTTAAAGAGATGTAGAAATTGTGCAATTTTTTAACTTGCTCTGCAAGTTGGTCATTATTTTTTGAATTATCGACAATATCATGAGCGTGTTTTTGTCTAAATTCCGAAGAAACTTGCGCCGCTAAAATCGCTCGAATTTCTGTTAATGACAAATTATCGCGTATTTGAACGCGCTCAATTTGTGTTTTTTCATCGCAATCAATTACCAGAATTCTATCGAATAAAAATTCGGCATGTGTTTCAAATAATAACGGAATGGCGACGATGCAATAATCCGCAGAAATTGCATTGAGTTGATTTGAAATTTCTTGAAAAATTAACGGATGTAAAATTGCTTCAAGTTTTTGTTTTGCAGTTGAATCGTCAAAAATACATTTTTTCAAATAAACGCGATTTAATTCGCCATTTCCTAAAAGTATTTCTGAACCAAAAACCGTTTCAATTTTCTTTAATGCGGGTGTTCCAGATTTCACTAAATGACGTGATATGTCATCAGCGTCAATAATAGGAACATTTAATTGTTGAAATAGATTTGAAACAGTTGTTTTTCCGCAGCCAATTCCGCCAGTTAAACCAATTTTTAGCATAATTTTTCACAAAAAAATGGCGTGAACTCACAAAGTAAATCCACGCCAAAAATATTTAATTGTCGGTCACTGCGCCAAGTGAAGCAGAATTTACCAATTTTGCATATTTTGCCAATACGCCTCTTGTATAACGGGGCGCAGGTTGTTGCCATTTTTCTAAACGGCGTGCGATTTCGTTTTCGTCAACGTGCAAAGTGAGTTGATTATTTTCAGCATCAATCGTAATCGAATCGCCATTTTCAACGATTGCCAACGCACCGCCGACATACGCTTCTGGCGTAATGTGACCAACAACAAAACCGTGTGTGCCGCCTGAAAAACGTCCGTCGGTAATTAACGCGACTTCTTTGCCCAAACCTTTTCCCATAATTGCTGAGGTTGGTGACAACATTTCGCGCATTCCAGGTCCGCCTTTTGGTCCTTCGTAACGAATCACAATTACGTCACCTTTCACTATTTCACCGTTTAAAATCGCTTGTAACGCTTGTTCTTCTGCGTCGAAAACTTTTGCAGAGCCTGTGAAAAGCAAACCTTCTTTGCCAGTGATTTTTGCAACTGAACCTTCTGCCGCTAAGTTTCCGTATAACACAACTAAATGACTGTCTTTTTTGATTGGATGTTCCAAATCGTGAATCATATCTTGACCCACTGGATACGGTTGTACGTTCGCTAAATTTTCTGCAAGCGTTTTGCCTGTCACGGTTAAACAATCGCCATGCAACAAACCTTTATCGAGCAAAATTTTCATCAACGGTTGAATACCGCCGATTTCAATCAATTCCGCCATTTGATAACGACCGCTAGGTTTTAAATCCGCAAGCATCGGCACACGTTTGCCAATTCGGGTGAAATCGTCTAGGGTAATATCAACTTTTGACGCATTCGCCATCGCTAAAATGTGCAACACCGCATTCGTCGAACCGCCCAACGCAATCACAACGGTAATCGCATTTTCAAACGCTTCTTTGGTCATAATGTCGCTAGGTAAAATGCCTTTTTCAAGCAAATTTAAAACCGCCGCACCAGCACGTTCACAATCGAGTTTTTTATCATTTGAAACGGCGGCTTGAGCTGAACTATTTGGCAAACTCATGCCTAATGCTTCAATCGCCGAAGCCATTGTGTTTGCGGTGTACATTCCACCACATGAACCCGCACCAGGAATCGCTTTAGCTTCGATTTCAGCGAGTTCTGCATCGTCAATTTTGTTATTTGCGCGTGCGCCAACGGCTTCAAAAACAGAAACTACGTCGAGTTTTTGATTTTTATGGCAACCTGGCAAAATCGTACCTCCATAAACGAAAATTGCAGGGCGATTTAATCGCGCAATTGCCATCATGCAGCCAGGCATATTTTTGTCGCAACCACCAATTGCCACAACGCCATCAAAACCTTGGCAACCGATAACCGTTTCGATTGAATCGGCAATTACTTCGCGCGAAACAAGCGAATATTTCATCCCTTCCGTTCCCATCGAAATGCCGTCAGAAATGGTAATCGTATTGAAAATAACGGCTTTACCGTTCGCGCTATTTACGCCTTGGGCAACTTCGTCTGCAAGTTTGTTAATGTGCATATTGCACGGCGTAACCATGCTCCATGTTGAAGCAACACCGATTTGTGGTTTTTTGAAATCTTCGTTGGTAAATCCCACTGCGTGAAGCATTGCGCGACTTGGCGCACGTTCCATGCCGTCAACAACTAAAGATGAAAATGTGCGTGTATTTTTATTGTCTGTCATAAGAGTTTTTGTGTGTGTTTGAAAAATTTAGTAACTATCCCAACCGCCGCGACTGCGTTTCCAGCTCAATTTTGGCAAAATGAATCCGAGTAAAACGCCAACCAACGCCAACATTCCGCCATATAAAAACCAATCTTGATTTGCGGTGTCGAGCAAGGCTTGATTTTCGAGTTTCACTTGTTGTAAATCGCGTTCAACGGTTACGAAACGTTCTTGTAATTCATCTCGCTCAGTTTTAAGTTGAACTGCACCGCCTGATATTTTTTTCAGTTCGTTCAGTTCACGGCTGAGTTTATCGCGTTCCGTTGCTAGCGACTGTTCAAGCGTTGTGCCTGGCGTAATAGTTTCTTTTGCGGCTTTCAAGTCGCCTTCTAATTTAGCAATTTGACCTTGCAACGCCGCGATATTTTTTGCCGCAATATCGTCGCGGTCATGTTCAGGAGCTTCTTTTTTGGTGTATTTTGCTTTAATGAAACCTTCTGTTCCTTCGATAGTTCGTACTTTGACAAAACCTGTATGTGTCGAAACTTCACCAATTTGCGTTAATGGTGTTCCAGTCGGCAATGATTTAATTTTTCCCGCATAATTCGGCGCACTCCACAACGTTAAATTGTAATCATCAGCAACATACACAATGTCATTTTGTGCGCTAATTGCTGTTGAACTTACAAACATCAACAAGGCAAACAGTTGTTTTTTCATAAATCGCTCACTAATCATTGAGTAAAGAAATTTTTGCGTTGCCACACATGAGTAATTCTAAAAGAGCTTTTTGCGCGTGTAAGCGGTTTTCGGCTTCGTCAAAAATAACACTTTGCATTCCGTCAATGACTTCTGCGCTGACTTCTTCGCCACGATGCGCTGGCAAACAGTGCATAAATAAAGCATCTGATTTTGCCACCGCCATCACATTTACATCGACTTGATAATTTTTAAACGCTATTTCGCGCAGCTTTTGTTCATCTTCTTGCCCCATACTTGCCCAAACATCGGTGACAACTAAATCCACATTTTTTGCCGCTTCAACGGTGGTGTCGAAAAATTTAACCCTTTCACCAGCCATTTTAACAATTTCAGCATCTGGCAAATAACCTTGTGGTGCGGCAATGTGCAATGTGAAATCTAACACCATTGCGGCATGAATGTAAGAGTGACACATATTATTGCCGTCACCAATCCACGCAACTATTTTGCCGCGAATATCGCTACGATGTTCAAAATAGGTTTGCATATCCGCAAGCAATTGGCACGGATGTTCTTTGTCGGTCAAACCGTTAATCACAGGCACCCGCGAGTTTTCTGCAAATTTTGTGACGGTTTCATGCGTATGCGTTCGTAACATCACGCAATCCACCATGCGAGAAATCACTTTCGCGCTGTCGGCAATCGGTTCACCGCGTCCGAGTTGCGTATCACGCGGCGATAAAAACAGTGCGTGTCCGCCAAAATGTGCCATGCCTGTTTCAAATGAAACCCGAGTTCGTGTTGAGGATTTTTCAAAAATCATCCCTAAAACTTGCCCTTTCAATGGTTGATAATCATGGTCACGAACGTGTTTTAACATCGTCGCGCGTGCAATCAACGACCGAAATTCGTCACGGGTCAAATCTAGCAAACTTATAAAATGTCTTGGTTGTTTCATTGGGTGTACTCTTGAATTAACGTTGATAGCGTATCAACGAGTTGGGTTATTTGGTCGTTATCAATAACGAGCGGTGGCAATAATCGAATCACTTTGTCTTGCGTGATGTTAATTAACAAACCAGTATTTAATGCTTTACCAACAAGTTCAGTGCAAGTTATGTCTAATTCGATGCCAATCATTAAGCCTAAATGGCGAATGTTTAAAACGTGTGAATTGGTTTGTAATTTTTCTTTGAATGCCGCGCAAATTACGTCGCCTTTTTCAGCAGCTTGAGTAATTAAATCACTTTCGCTTAATGTGTTTAAAACCGCTAATCCTGCGCTACACGCAAGCGGATTTCCGCCAAAGGTTGAACCGTGATTTCCTGCGGTGAAAATGTCTGCCGCTTTTCCACTTGCCAAACACGCGCCAATCGGCACGCCGTTTCCTAATGCTTTTGCGAGTGTGCAAACGTCAGGCAAAATGTTGTTATGTTGGAATGCTAAAAATTTTCCTGTGCGTCCGATGCCTGTTTGAATTTCATCAAGCATCATCAAAATATCGTATTCATCGCAAAGCGTGCGGATTTGATTTAAATAATCTGACGCGGGAATGTTCACACCGCCTTCACCTTGCACGGGTTCAACCAAAATCGCAGTAATCGATTTATTTTCTGAAAGCACCGTTTTAATTGCCGAAATATCGTTATAAGGCACGCGCACAAAGCCTTCAACGAGCGGTTCAAAACCGTGTTGAATTTTCGCATTACCTGTTGCGCTTAATGTCGCCAGCGTGCGACCGTGAAAACTTTTGTCCATCACGATAATAGCGGGTTTTTCGATACCTTTTGAATGTCCAAATTTACGCGCTAATTTAATCGCCACTTCATTCGCTTCTGCACCTGAATTACTGAAAAAAACGTTTGTCATACCGCTCATTTCAATGAGCTTATCGGCAAGTTTTTCTTGTGATTTTATTTGGTAAAGATTTGACGTGTGCAGTAATTTTGCACTTTGCTCACAAATCGCTGTGTGAACGGCGGGGTGGGCGTGTCCTAAATTACACACTGCAATTCCTGAAAGTGCATCTAAATAACGTTGATTTTTATCATCCCAAAGCCATGCGCCTTCGCCTTTTTCAAAGGTAACGGCAAGTCGTGCATAAGTGGGCATAATGTGACTGGTCATAAGTTTTTGCCTGACAACAAAAAAAGGGCGGATTATAGGTTTCTATTAGTTTGCAAGCAAGCTGGTACAGAATTAAAAAATTCTTCAAATAGATGCTAAATCGAAATCCAACATTGGTAATAAATCACGGTTCAAATTAGAATAGCCATCATTCAAGCCTTTAAATTCCACGGACTTTTTAATGACAGACTATAAATTAACCCATTTAAAACAACTCGAAGCGGAAAGTATCCATATTATTCGTGAAGTGGCGGCAGAATTTGAACGCCCTGTGATGCTGTATTCGATTGGGAAAGATTCAGCGGTGATGCTGCATTTGACCATGAAAGCGTTTTATCCAGCGCGTCCACCGTTTCCGATGATGCACGTTGATACGACGTGGAAATTCAAAGAAATGATTGAATTTCGCGACAAAATGGTCAAAGAGCTGGGGTTAGATTTAATTGTTCACGTCAATCAAGATGGCGTGGATATGGACATTAGTCCGTTTGTGCATGGCAGTAAAAAACACACCGATGTCATGAAAACCGACGGTTTGAAACAAGCGTTAAACAAATATCAATTTGATGCAGCATTCGGTGGCGCACGTCGTGATGAAGAAAAATCTCGCGCAAAAGAACGTGTTTATTCATTCCGTGACAAAAATCACCGTTGGGATCCCAAAAATCAACGTCCTGAATTATGGAATATCTATAACGGCAAAATCGATAAAGGCGAAAGTATCCGTGTTTTCCCGTTGTCGAATTGGACGGAGTTGGATATTTGGCAATACATTCATTTGGAAAATATCCCGATTGTACCGTTGTATTTTGCAAAAGAACGTCCTGTTGTGGAACGTGATGGCATGTTGATTATGGTGGATGATGACCGTATGCCAATTGGTGAACATGAAAAAGTCGAAATGAAAAAAGTGCGTTTCCGTACGTTAGGTTGTTATCCATTGACAGGGGCTGTCGAATCCGAAGCCACGACCTTGCCAGAGATTATTCAAGAAATGCTTTTGACTACCACATCTGAACGGCAAGGACGTTTAATCGACCATGACCAAGCAGGTTCGATGGAACAGAAAAAACGTGAAGGGTATTTTTAATTTCTTGGAATAATCATGGTATTTTCTAAAATTAAACTAGAAGGTGTAAAAGGTGTCGGTACGATAGAGTTGAATCTTTCGCCTGAAAAAAAAGTTCACACCTTCATTGCCGAAAATGGTCTTGGAAAAACTAAACTTTTGGAATCGCTATTTCAAATTTTTTTAGGTTCACATGAAGCATTTCGTGAAGTAATACAAAATGAATACAACTCTAGCTTATTCGTTTTTAATTCAGCGAATATAGACGGTGTGGAATACACCCCCTCTAACCTCGATTTTTTGGTTCGTCACGTTTTTAAAGGAGTTTCTAGTCACAGCTTACCTGTTGTTTATATGGCATCACAAAACAGAGGATTTATAAAACATCAACAACAGGATGTTAAACCAATCGGTATTTTTTCAGAAAGGAAAAGTAATTATATTCGCTCCTTATTTCAAGGAATGGAGAATAATTTCTCTAATTTGAATATGGAGAATGATATTGAACAATGGTTTATTAGTCGCGCTCAATCTTCAAATTCTTACCAAAAACAAGAAGATAATCGTGTTGTAGAATTGAAAACAGTTCTTATGCTTTTACATGAACTTGACGAACGAATTGATACTGAATTTCTGGAAATTAGTGGTGATAATCGAGTTTCAATCAAAATAAATGATGAGAAAAGACAGTTATCTCAATTAAGTACAGGTTTTGCATCCATCTTGAAAATCATACAATCCATCATTTCGGGTTATGGAAATTTCACCAATGAGCAAAACTTACAAAAGGTGAAAGGAATTGTTTTAATTGATGAAATAGAAAGTCATTTGCACCTTTCTTGGCAGGCTAAAATTATTCCTTTGTTGAAACAACTATTTCCAAACACTACATTTTACATTACGACACATTCATCTATTGTTTTGACTCAGCTCGAAGAAGGTGAAGCGTATAGATTGGAGCGTGGTGATAATGGGATTGTGAGTTCAAAAAAGATTACTGCACCAAATAAAATAGCGTTAATAGACGTTCTTAACGATGCTTTTGATGTTGATTTGAATAAAATGAAACGTGAAAGCATGTCAGCTGAACAGCAGAAAAATGCCAAAAAGAAACTTCTTGAATTTTTAAAAGAAGAAAGGTCGCAGTAAATGGACAAGATAATATTATTAGATGCCAATTTACTTATTGCAGCATTAGATACGCGAAATTTAGAAGCCATGATTCAGTTAGACGCATTACTAAATGATGATGATGTTGCTTTAGCAATTAGTTCGTTAATTCGTTATGAGGTGTTGAGAGGTGTAGATTTTTCCGATAATGAAAAATATGAAAGACTAAACAATCTTCTCAATGATTATCAAGAGTTTGAGATTAACAATAAGATTGCAATGTTATCTGCCGATTTGTTTCGTTTTGCTCGTTCAAAAAAAGAAGAGGGAAAAAACTCTATTGTTGATAAACGAAGTTTTGATGTCTTTCATCTTGCAACTGCTAAATGTAATGAGCTTGAATTATGCTCAAATGATGGTGATTTGGGTAAATTAGAAAATCTTTATCAAGATTATCAAAAATGGCTATCTTCAAATGAAAATGAAACCCCTGATTATTAGTTCGTGTCCGTACCTTATTCCGATTTAAGTTATTTTAGAGAACACAAATGTCCCACCAATCCGATTTAATGAAGGAGATTGTTGATTGAAAAGTAAATTATTTGGAACGTGTTTGTTGTTGAATTGCCCAAAAAATATGTTCTTTCACTAAGTCTGAAACTGTATGTAATCGCGCGTTTAGTGCATTCAAAATTTCATCATTTACAGGCGAATTTCCCAACGCGATTGCGATATTTCGCAGCCAACGTTCATAACCAATTCGTCGAATTGCCGAGCCTTCCGTGTTTCTCAAAAATTCCGTTTCTGTCCACGCGAAAACCTCTAAAAGTTGCTGCGTATTCAAACATTTGCGCGGGTGAAAATCAGGCTCTTTTGTTAAATTTGCAAATCTATTCCACGGGCAAACCAATTGGCAATCATCACAACCATAAATTCGATTTCCAATTAGTGAACGGAATTTTTCGGGAATCGCGCCATGCAATTCAATCGTCAAATACGAAATACAACGCCGCGCATCAACTTGATAAGGCGCAACAATCGCTTGTGTTGGACAAACTGTTAAACATGCTTCACACGCGCCACAATGCGAAGTCGTTGGCGCATCAATTTGTAAATTTAAATCGGTGTAAATTTCACCTAAAAAAAACCATGACCCCGCTTTACGATTGATTAAGTTGGAATGTTTGCCAATCCAACCTAAACCTGCTTTTTCAGCAATCGCTTTTTCTAAAACAGGCGCACTATCAACAAATGTACGATAACCAAATTCGCCAATTTCAGCTTGAATTTTGTCGGCTAATTTTTGCAAACGTTGACGCATCAATTTGTGATAATCACGCCCCAGCGCGTAACGTGAAATATACGCGGCTGTCGGTGACGTTAAAACCTGCTTCATTTCAACCGCATTTTCAGGCAAATAATCCATTCTGACGGAAATAATACTTTTTGTATTTTCATGAAGTAGGGCAGGGCGACTGCGTTTCAAACCATGTCGTGCCATGTAGTCCAATTCGCCATGAAAACCGTTTGCTAACCATTTTGCTAAACGCTCTTCGGCTTGCGTTAAATTGGTGTCAGTAATACCGACTTGTTGAAAACCTAATTCGATTCCCCATGTTTTGATTTTATTAACCAATTGTTGTGTCATAAATTTTAACCATAAAAAAAACCTCGCTGATTTTACACAGCGAGGCTTTGAGGTAGCTAATGAAACTTAATTTTTGAACTTACCAATCTAATTGGACGCGCGTTTCAATAATATCGAAATCAGCATTATTGAAGGCTTTGTTGCCAGTGCCACCAGCCGTGTTGATGTCTAACGCATGAATATAGTTAGTCATAACACGAACGTGTTGATTCGGATACCAATTTACACCTAATTTTGCAGTTGATACACGACCGCCTTTAATTAAACCATCATTTAAATTGATTGAATCATAACCAGACGCGAGTTCCCATGCACCCCAACCGCCTTTCATGTCAAATTTATGAGCAGGTGTAATTCTATCCCATGCACCCGTTGAACTTTTGTAGTTACGAGATTCACCTGTTAAGAAATAAGTCATATAACCGTAGTAACCACTTAACGATTCGTTTTTATAACCTTTTCCAGAAATATCAGTTTGAATATATTCGCCTTGTGCAGAGAATGGACCATAAACCAATGCGGATTCTGCACCGTAACGTGTTAAGTATTCAGCTTGACGGTATGCCGCTGTACCTTTTGTACCTGATGTCAAATTAGCTGTACTTAATACACCAGAACGGTCTATGTTACTTCCAAGACCATTAGCGAAAACGACACCACCATTACTGAAAGTGCCATCAGCTTTGTAATTGTTGTTTATGTTTATGTATGAACCTGAAGAACCGATATGCAAAAATTTCGTTTTGCTTTCCATCCAAGGCATACCTGTTACACGCGCATTTACTTCCCAACCTGTATCGCCACCACCGCCATTACGATTCACGCCGCCGTTAGAGTTAATTGCACTACCTGTTGTTGCAGAATCAAATTTGTTATTTGAACCATACGCATTATTGTAACCACCAACACCTTCGGTTTGTAACGATACTCCCGCTTGCCAAAGTTCTTCCGCATAGTTAGCGCCAATACCTACTTTGTAGGTATTCAAATTATCAACAAATGTATTTGTTGACATATTGCGTTCGATGAAAGTGGTGTAACGGTTACTCGTTGCTTCTTCCATACTAAACGGTTCTTTGAAAGCACCAAATTTAATTGAAAATGGTTTTGAAAAATTTTGTCTGATATATGCATCTGTAATACCACCTGCATTCAAACCATTGCCGCGAGTGAAATCGTATTCAAATTTATAATCGGTATTTTTAAAGAATGTTCCTTCAACACCTAAACGAGCGCGACGAAGTCCTGCACCATCGTTCAGTGTCGCAGGCATTCCAGCAGCACCAGCTGCATATCCACTGCCTAACGGATTATTTGCAGCGCCACCACCTGAATTAGGCAAATCTTGATTTACGTTCATTTGTGAATCAACTTGCATACGTCCGTTGATTGCCATTTTGAAATTACCATCACGGCTTTTGAATTCAATGCCACCGTCTTTTTTGATTTCAACAACGCCTTCTTCTTCACCTGCTTTCGCGTGTTCTTCTAATGCTTTGATTTGATTATCTTGCAATTCCAATTTGCTGCGTAATTCAGAAACTTCACCGCCATTTTTAACAGGCACGCCTTCTTGTACTTGTTCAAATGAACCAAGTCTTTGTCTACCTACACCCGCTTCGGTATAAATTTGTTTCGTTTTTGTATCGACATACAAATCAAGCGCAAACGCCGATGTTGTAACGCTGGCAGTCAAAGCCGTTGCAATAGCAAAAGTGAGTTTTGATAATTTCATGAGGTTTCCAAAATTGGGGAGAAATAAAAATTGCCCAAAGGTTAAGAAAATTAAATGACAATATAATTACTTTTGTATGACATTTTAGTGACAGCGCAACAAAGGTAATGATTTGTGGTCATTTTGTTAAATTGAAGCGTATTTACAACATGAAGTTTATAAAATGCAAAAAAAGGCCTCTGCTATTAAAAAATAGCAGAGACCTTTTTATTTTGGTGTTCAATAATTAACTTGTGGAATCACTCACAACATTTTTTTTCGTTCCGCTTTTAAAATCCGTTTCATACCAACCACTGCCTTTTAGTCGAAAAGCCGCAGCAGAAATGCGTTTTTCAAGTTCGGGTTGTTGGCATTTTGGACAATTTTTAAGTGGTTCAGCACTCAATTTTTGCAAGGCTTCGTGTTCATTACCACATGCTTTGCAGAGATATTCGTAAAGGGGCATTTTCGTAACTCCAACAATAAAAAAGATGACGCGAATTATTCATTTTTCAAGGTGATAACCTATAGAATGTGCGTATTTTACAGACTTTAGGAATGAATTTATGAAAACCTTAACGATTACACGCCCCGACGATTTTCATTTACACGTTAGAAATGGCGCAATTTTAAAAACGGTTTTACCTCATACAGCACGGCAATTTGCGCGAGCAATGATTATGCCAAATTTAAAACCACCTGTAATAACCGTTACGCAGGCTTTAGTCTATCGAGAAGAAATTTTGCAAGCAATTCCTGACGGTGTGAATTTTACACCGTTGATGGCTTTATATTTAACTACAGCAACAACGATTGATGATATTCAACAAGCTGCACAATGTGAACATATTTACGCATTCAAACTTTATCCTGCAGGTGCAACGACAAATTCCGATGCGGGAGTTGCAGATGTGACAAAGATTTATCCATTGTTTGCAGCACTAGAAAAATACGATTTACCGCTGTTAATTCATGGTGAAGTCACAGATGAAAATTGTGATATTTTTGATAGAGAACATGTGTTTATTGAACGCCATCTAATTGATATAGTTAAAAATTTTCCATGCTTGAGAATTGTATTCGAGCATGTGACAACAAAAGAAGCCGTTCAATTTGTTGAATCAACAAGTAATAAAATTGCCGCAACAATTACACCTCAACATTTGTTGTTTAATCGTAATGTAATTTTAGCAGGTGGTATTAAACCGCATTATTATTGTTTGCCAATTTTGAAACGTGAAATTCACCGTAAAGCCTTAGTTAAAGCAGCTATTAGTGGTAATTCGAAATTTTTTTTAGGTACGGATAGTGCGCCACACTACACGCATTTAAAAGAAAATAGTTGTGGTTGTGCTGGGTGTTACAGCGCATTTGGCGCGTTAGAACTTTATATAGATGCTTTTGAAAGTGAGAATGCGTTAGATAAATTGGAAGGTTTTGCGAGTTTTTATGGGTCAGATTTTTATGGTTTGTCGCGAAATGTTGAAACTATCATGTTAGAAAAAATAGATTGGCAAATTCCCGCAAGCTATGACGATTTAATACCGTTAAAAGCAGGTGAAGTTCTTCACTGGAAAATGATTTAATTATTTGTTTTTGAAAAAAAAGTCCTTTTCGTCGGTCAGAAAATAATGAAAATTATTTAAATAAAAATTGACGTTAATATGCTAGCTGATTATCATGTGCGCTCTTGGTTCTGCGAACTAAGTCATTTCAAACAAAGATTATTCGGGGTATAGCGCAGTCTGGTAGCGCGCCTGCTTTGGGAGCAGGATGTCGGGAGTTCGAATCTCTCTACCCCGACCAACTTTGCGCTTGTAGCTCAACTGGATAGAGCACCAGCCTTCTAAGCTGGGGGTCGCAGGTTCGAGTCCTGCCAAGCGTACCAATAATTACCTCGTTTTACAAAGTTACACATACGCTATGGTGAGCGTAGCTCAGTTGGTAGAGTCCCGGATTGTGATTCCGGTTGTCGTGGGTTCGAGCCCCATCGTTCACCCCAAAATTTTCAACACAGTCTCATCCAAAAAACTCTGAAAGTGCATATAGAATCAATTAAAACCAGATATGATTTGTTATTTTATCACAAGTTATTGTTCATATAATGCTTTTCGTAGAGCGAAAACCACATTTCACGTTAAAAAATCCAGTTACATTTTGTAACTGTTAAAAACAGTCGAACATGTTATAACTTTAAACATACACAAAGCAGAGTAAGACTTTTTTTAGCATCTGTGTGACGAGTAAATTTAGGCATTTAGCAACGGGTATCCTAAAAGTGACAAATTTCAATACGCTTAACTGCAACATTTAAATACTATTTTAAAAGGTCATGAATGAAAGCATATTTACTCAGTATATGGAAAAAACTGGCTTGGATTGAAACTAAAAGCGCCCTGCCATTGCCAATTAGCGAGGGGGTTTTAGACCAAAATGGATTTTTGGCACTAGAAATTGATAATTTATTCACGGTAGTTAATCATGCTGAGACTGTAATTGGACAAAGTGTATTGTTTCGATCACTTGTACAACCACTAAATAAACGACATGAAATAGAAAGTAAGCAATATGCGGTTGAAGAATTACGCAATAATTTAGAATTGAAAAATGCAATTCAAAATGTAGTTGCCACAGCAGCAAACCATGAAAATAATTTATATTGTTTATTATTTGGCGAGTTTTTACCAATGTTTGGTACGGCCAAAAGTAATAGAGAAATTGAAGGTTACGGCTATTTACAATACAGACGTGGCGTTCATTTTGTAACAAATTTAGTTGCTCAAATTCAAAACAGTCCTCAACCAGAAAGTGAGTATTTACAGGAATTGTTTGGTCGTATCAAAGCATTTTCAGGTAGTCGAATTTATGATTTGATGACCAATGCGGTGTACTTAACAGAAACAACTTTACAAACTAAACAAGAACATCGTAAAACGTGGTGGTTGCCTGCTATCGTTTTTCAACCCCGTGTTTTCAAGCCTTTGTTATTCTTTTTTCTATTTGCGATTGGTGTAGCAATTCTTTTGTTCTTACCGTCCATTTTGATGGAAGTCATCTTAGCATTTCCATTATTACTGATTTATTTTCCGATTGTTGGTGGTTTTGATAGAGACAATTTCATCATTCCTTTGCGTGAAATGTTTAAAGATTCTGATGAATTGGCTGCTACTTTAGATGCGCTAGGACAGTTAGATGAATTATTATCATTTTTAAAATTTGCAGAAAATTTCCCTAATGACACTGTCATGCCATCGTTGATTGACAGTGAATATCATCGAATTGTGTTACATGACGCAAGAAATCCCATTTTGGGAAAAAATAATCCTGATTATGTGGGTAATGATTTGGCATTGGATCATGAAAAAGTTTTATTGATTACTGGACCAAACAGTGGTGGAAAAACGGCTTTTTGTAAAACAATTTCTCAATTGCAATTACTCGCACAAATAGGCTGTTTTGTTCCCGCGCGGTCTGCCACCATGAGCGTAGCAGATAGAATTTTTTACCAAGCATCTGAAATTGGTCGATTAAATGATGGTGAAGGACGTTTTGGAGCTGAATTAAAACGCACCAAAGACATTTTTCTAGCTAGCAGTGCGCGAAGTTTGGTGATTTTGGATGAATTATCTGAAGGCACTACATTTGAAGAAAAAATGGAATCTTCATTTAATACGTTGCATGGATTTTATCGAAAGGGAAATAGCACTATTTTAATTACGCATAATCATCAATTAGTTGATGAATTAGTCAAAAAACAGCTTGGAATTCCCAAGCAAGTAGAATTTTTGGCTGATAAACCTACTCATAAAATTATCGATGGTATTTCACGAGTTAGCCATGCTGAACGCGTTGCAAAGAAGATAGGATTTTCTAAAGAAGATATTGAATTGTATTTGACAAACAAAATTTGATTCTGGAAGCCAGGCGTAATTCAAAAACCTTCATCAGAAAATATTGTACATGATGGGGCGTTGGTGCAAAAACGTTCTCAACCCACCAGTTCATAAAGAAAGTATTTCGAGCTAACATCGATGCCAATCACTCCATCGAACATAAGTGGGCACAATTCAAATCCATTCGTTCCAAAAATCACTGCTCTGTTGAGGATGTTTTCACTTTTTAAAAATCAACGCTGAAGCAAGAAGCCATTTGGCTGTAAAAATCCAATTTATGTTTAAATAGCTGTACAAAATTTTTTATAGGTCAAAAAATGCTCATTCAGTGGTATCCAGGACACATGCACAAAGCCAGCCGCGAAATCAAAGCGGCAATGGAACACATCGATTTAACAATTGAAATTATCGACGCGCGAATTCCATTCAGCAGTCAAAATCCCGCGTTAGCCAAAATTCGTGGCGATAAACCTTGTATCAAAGTGTTAAGCAAATGCGATTTAGCGGATGATTCGCGCACGCAACAATGGCAGGAATATTTGGAACGTGAAAACGGCGTGAAAACGCTCGCAGTTGCGATGAGTCAAATCGATAAAATTAAACAGCTCAATTCGCTTTGTCATAAATTAGTACCACGTTTAGAAAGTCGTTCAAAACCGTTACACGCTTTGATTACAGGTATTCCAAACGTTGGGAAATCGACGATTATTAACATTCTCGCGGGTCGCACGATTGCCAAAACAGGGGATGAACCTGCCGTTACAAAACATCAACAACGCATTGATTTAGGCGATGGATTGGTTTTATTTGATACTCCAGGTGTACTTTGGGGGAATATCGAAAATCAAAATAGCGGTTATCGTTTAGCTGCAACGGGCGCGATTAAAGACACGGCTTTCACGCATGAAGACGTGGCTTCGTGGACAGCAGAATTTTTGTTGCGTGATTATCCTGAACTCGTCAAAGCGCGTTATCAACTTGAATCAGTACCTGCAAATGAAAATGAGTTGCTCGATATTATTGGCAGAAAACGCGGTTGTTTAAAATCAGGTGGCAAAGTCAATTTAGACCAAGTGTCGAAAATTTTAATTGGCGAATTAAGAACCACGACAATCGGCAAAATCACGCTTGAAACGCCTGAAATGATTGAAGTTGAACTTGCCGCACTCGAAATTATTCGTGCAGAAAAAGCCGCAAAAAAATTGGCGAGAAAAAAACGTGACTAAATCTTACGACGATATTGATGCGAAGTTGATTAACCATTTGCAAAATGGTTTTCCGATTTGTGATTCGCCTTATTTGCAAGTCGCCAATGAATTAAATTTAACTGAAGATGACATTTTAAATCGGTTAAAAAAATTGCTTGAAAACGGAACGCTTTCACGATTTGGCGCGTTATATCATGCCGAAAAAATGGGCGGTGCGTTGACGTTAGCGGCGATAAAAGTGCCTGAAAAGGATTTTGAAGAAATCACTGAAATTATAAATTCATTTCCAGAAGTCGCGCACAATTATCAGCGAAATCATGAATTAAATATGTGGTTTGTCGTGGCAACGGAAACGCCTGAACAGCTTGCCGAAACGCTTGAAAAAATTGAACAACAAACAGGATTTCACGTTTTTAATATGCCAAAAATTAACGAGTATTTTGTGGGTTTGAAATTGGAGGCGTAATGGATTTTTCAGAAATTGATTTAAAAATTATGCGAGCCACTCAAGCAGGTTTGCCATTAGTTTCAAAACCTTATCACGCCGTTGCAGAAGAATTAAATTTGCCTGTTGAAATGGTGATGGCGCGTTTTGAAACGATGCAAGAAAATGGCGTGATTCGCAGAATTGGTGCAGTGCCGAATCATTACAAATTAGGTTATAAATTCAACGGCATGACCGTTTGGAATGTTCCCGATGAAAGGGTGGATTTGCTAGGTGAAATTATTGGCGGTTTGCCATTTGTGAGCCATTGCTATCATCGTCCGCGCCATTTACCTGATTGGAATTACAATTTATTTGCAATGGTTCACGGCAAAACACAAGCTGACGTGAACCAACAAATTCAACAAATTTCCGTGTTGCTCGGCGATTTTAATTTAGGAAGCGATGTGCTTTACAGCACCAAAATTTTGAAAAAAACAGGTTTTCGCAGCAACTAATTTATTGTTGCTGGCTGTATTGATATTTAAATTTTCGTTTCAAAAGCGTTGCGGGGTCGTCGGGTATTCGTTTTAACCATTGTTCATTTGCTTGTTGTTGTTCAGTGGTTAATTTTTGCGCTTCAACTTCTTTTTTCTGTTCATTTTTAGATTTTTCTTTCGATTCATCTGATTTTTGCGGTTCAGATTCTTTTTTCGCTTGTTCTTCTTTTTTTGAATCTTCTTTTTTATCGGGATTTTCACCTGTTTTATGTTCTTCTTTTTGTTCAGGTTTTGATTCAGATTCTTTGTTTTCACCGCCTTTTTTTTGCGAATCGTTATCCGATTTTTCGTTTTTTTGAGAATCCGATTTTTGTGAATCTTGCGGTTTATTTTCTTGCTGTTGTTTTTGTTTTTCTAATGCTTTTTCGACAATTTCTTTATTCGCTTTTGCGTCTTTATCAAATGGATTTTCTTTAATTGCTTGTTCATAAGCGGCTAAGGCTTCTTGTAATTGTCCTTTTTTAGCAAGCGCGTTTCCTAAATTATAAAATTTACTTAATTGCTGAAATTGCTCGGCAGCTTTGTCGTAATTTTGAGCTTGGTAATTTGCAGCGGCTTTCCATTCGGGATTTTCAAATTTTTCGGCAGCTTTTGAATAGTCTTTTTTATCATAAGCGCGTTGTGCTTGTTGGTCTGGCGTTTTCCATAAATTTTGCAAATCTAACGCATAACTATTTTTTGGCAACGGTAAAAAAAACAAAATCGCCAAATAAAACGCACCTTTACGAAATTGCCATGCTGCCCAAGGTAAAATCAGCAAAATCAACCAATAGCCATTATCTTCCCATTGTTCTAAAAATAAATTAGTTTTGTCTGTTGGTGATTGCGTCAAAGGCGTATCAAATGTTTTGAGTAAATGTTGAATATCCGTATCGTCGTCGGTCATCAATTGAAAATGTCCATTTCCTACTTTTGCTAATTCGCTTAATTCAGCACTTTGTAATTTTGGAATAAGAATTTGCCCAGATTCATCTTTTGCAAATCCCCCTTCTGGTAAGGCAATTGGCGCACCGTCATTTGTGCCAACACCTAAAACAGATAATTGATAACCACCCAATTTTTTGGCAAAGGTTATTGCTTCAACATCTGCACCATCTGCAATTAACAAAATATGCCCTTTTGGCAGTCCAGCTTGTTTTAAAAGTTCAACCGATTTTTGCAAACCAGTAACAGGATTATTACCTGAACTCGGCATGATGTCTGTTGTTAAGGCTTCTAATTGGCTGTTAATTGTTTGAATGTCATTTGTTAGCGGCGTGACGGTGAAGGCTGCACCTGAATAAACCAATAAAGCAGTTTGACCATCTTTGCGTTGGGCAAGCAAATCAGAGATTTTGTAACGCGCTCGAATTAAACGGCTGGGTTTTACATCTTGTGCATTCATCGATTCGGATAAATTTAGTGCAATCACTAATGATGAATCGTTACGAAAAGCGGGAGCAGGTGAGCGTTGCCATGTTGGAGAAGCAAGCGCGAAAATAGCTAAAAAAGCGATAAAACTTGATAACCAAAAGGCAAATCGTGAATTTTTTACGCTGCCATTTTCAAGTAAGTAAGGCAATAATTCACGGTCACAAATTTTTGACCAATGCGTTGTAGAACCCGCTTGTTGACGATAATTTTTTACCATTAAATAAATCAACAGCAACAAAGCAAAAAACGCATACGGTTTTAAAAAATGGAAATTTGCCAAAAAAGTAGTCATTTCAATTTTCTCCAACTTAACAAACTGGCTAAAAATAACGCTGTCGCTAATGGGATAAAATACAATTCACGGTGTGGGCGAAAATACTGTTTATCTTTTTCAACGGGTTCAAGTTCGTCAATACGCATATAAATGTTGTTTAAATCGTCTATATTTTTAGCTCGATAATAATAACCACCTGTGCTTTCAGCGATTTTTAGTAACATTTTTTCATCTAAATCCGCTGAAGGATTCACTTTTCGATAACCAAAAAAACTTCCCACCAACATTTCATCTGCGCCGATACCGATTGTGTAAATTTTTAAATGATTTGCGGCGGCGAGTTCAGCGGCTTTTAACGGTGAAATTTCTCCAGCTGTGTTTGCACCATCTGTTAGTAAAATTAAAACGCGACTGTTTTGGGATTCATTTCGTAATCGTTTTACCGCCAAACCAATAGCGTCACCAATCGCTGTATTGTCGCCAGCCAAACCAATTGCAGATTCATCCAAAAGAGTTGAAACCGTTTTGCGATCAAATGTGAGCGGTGTTTGCAAATAGGCTTCTGAACCAAACAAAATCAATCCAATTCTGTCGCCAACACGCCGTTCAATAAAATTTGTCGCAATTGCTTTAATTGCGGTTAAACGGTCAACGTAATCTTTACCTAAAATAAAATCTTTTTCTTGCATACTCGCCGACAAATCCACCGCTAACATCAAATCACGTCCATTCATCGCTTGTTCAATCGGTTCGCCTAACCATTGTGGACGTGTTGAAGCTAAAACCAGAAAAATCCAAGCCAATGCTGCTAAATACAAACGTGTGCGATTTATTTTCGTTGAAATTGTGGTGGTTTGATTTTTTGTAAAATCAGTTAAAAAAGGCACACGCAATGCGCTTTGATTGGCGTTTTGTTTTGTAGGCGCGAACCAATAAACAAAAAATGGAAGCAGTAATAAAACGAATAACCATGGCGAAAGAAATTGAATCATGTTTGTTACCGAAAATTTTTTACATTGATTATTCGTCGTTGTAAGAACTGTAATGACTAGGATTCGCACAATTTTGGAATCGTGAAAATGCACCTTGGAACATTAACCGCACTGTACCTAAAGGACCATTTCGTTGTTTGCCGATAATCAATTCTGCCGTGCCTTTGTCGGGACTTTGTTCGTTATACACTTCGTCACGGTAAATAAACAAAATCAAATCAGCATCTTGTTCAATCGCGCCCGAATCACGCAAGTCGGACATCACAGGACGTTTGTTTGGGCGTTGTTCTAAATTACGATTCAACTGTGAAAGTGCAATTACGGGAACATTTAATTCTTTCGCCAACGCTTTCAAACCGCGTGAAATATCTGAAATTTGTTGGACGCGATTATCACCGCTCGATGGTGATTGCATCAATTGCAAATAATCAATCACAATTAAACCTAATTGCCCATGTTCACGCGCTAAACGTCGTGAACGCGCTCGAACTTCAGTTGGTGAAAGTGCTGCACTATCATCGATAAATAATTTTGTACTGTTAAGCATCGTCAACGCTGTGGTCAAACGAGGCCAATCGTTGTCGTCTAAATCGCCTGAACGCACGCGCTGTTGTTCAATACCACCGAGCGACGACATCATTCGCATCACAATCGCATCACCTGGCATTTCCATACTGAAAATAGCGACAGGTTTTTGATTTTTAATAGCGAAATTTTCAGCGATATTCATTGCCACTGTGGTTTTACCCATTGACGGTCTACCTGCAACAATCACTAAATCCGCAGGTTGTAAGCCAGAAGTTAAGGTGTCTAAATCATCAAAACCTGTTGATGCGCCTGTAATTGAACCGTCCATTTCTGCGAGTAATTCAATTTTTTCAATGGTTTTTTTTGCCAACGAACGAATATTGACGAATCCGCCTTCTGTGCTTTTTTGAGTTTGTTCTGCGATTTTGAAAACCAACTGTTCAGCATTTTCGAGTAATTCTTGTGTGCTGCGCCCTTCGGTTTGATGAACGGAATTTGCAATCGTTGTTCCTGCGCTAATCAATTGACGTAAAACAGATTTTTCACGCACGATGTTAGCGTAAGCCTCAACATTTGTCGCGCAAGGTGTGTCTTTTGACAACACAATTAAATACGCTAAACCACCAACCGCGTCTAATTGCCCCAAAGATTTCAACGATTCGGACAACGTAATAATGTCGAATGGAATTTGTTGTTCGGCCAATTGTGCAATGGTGCGGAAAATAAGTTTGTGCGAACGGAGATAAAAATCGACTTCAGAAAGTTTATCTGCAACAACATCCCACGCACCATTTTCAATAATCAATGACCCTAAAACAGATTGTTCTGCGTGAATGGAATTAGGCGGAGATTTTAAAGAATCAAGGGCAGGATCGCGTTCAAGTAAATAACTTTCAGACATGGTTTC
>CAIVBX010000146.1 GCA_903904275.1 uncultured Pseudomonadota bacterium | reverse complement strand
GTTACAAACATTTTGTGGGGAAATGTTAGGTAGGCAACATAAAAAACAATTGTGTGAAAAATGACATTTATCATTTGAGTTTTTACGTTAAATTGCGTGGTGTCGTTCGCCTTCGAGTGAGTATTGCAAAGATTATTTGAATTGTTTTGGGGAGGAGGATTAGAAGATATTACTCGTGTTTCACAATGGTCTCGTTTTGCCAGCTTGATGTTCGGCAAGTGCGGCATCAATCAAAAAGTCCAGTTTTCCCGCGTTAGAATCTGATTCAATTTTTTTATCCTAATGGCTACTAATACTGGATTCTAATTCATCAATACCTACGCAAATAACAGTTTCTATTTTCATAAATGAAAAAATTTCCTTTGCTCGCGCTGCCAGTTTCGTATCGAAAGTAACAAAGTAATTGCATTTTGCTGCATAAATTAGGTGTTCAATATCATGAACTGCGCTTCTCATGTGTCTATCATCATTTTCTTTTCTATAAGAAAGTAAATCTAATGCGTTATGCAAAGCATAAATCGCATTTTAAATGTCGATTCTTGCGGTGATGCTTTGAAACTCTGCTTTTCTTTGCCTACATGTTCCACAAAAAAACATCAGTTCAGCAAAATCTTCGTCACTTATAGAATCAAAAATTTCTTTCTCATTTCCTATTCTTTTTTGATGTTCGTTTTCGTTATATTTTTCAAAATACAATTTCCTTTTGTCGTTATGTAGCAACTTTATATTCTCTACGGCTTGCGTTGAGCCTTCAGATTGTTTAATTCTATTTAAAGGAAAAGATGGTGATTCTATATAAGTCATCATATTTTCATCACTTTCTGGTTGAACAGATACGTTTGATGTTATTTCTGTAATAACATCACAAAAGGTAGATTGTTTAACTGTATCTTCTATCTTGTAAACTTCTTCAATATGAGACGGGCTATAAACAAATTGAAAGTTACCTGAATTCTTTATTTTTAGGATTCGATTTTTTATTTCTGACTTATTGACACATTTTGAAATAACATTCTGGTCAAGATATATAAGGGGATTTGAGGTTGTAAATTCTGTTCGTCCAAATTGAATAGAATTTGTAGTTGCTAAAGACTTCAACACACAATCCACATTTGTGCTGATTTTCCATGAGTTAATTTGCTGTTTAGCATTTAATAAATTTATTTTTCCTGTGTAAAGTTGAAACATAACTCGAGAATAAAAAGCCAAGTCATAACATTCATCACAATTCATACGCAAGTTTTCTATTTGATTTTTAATAAAGTTAAATTCATTTTCAAAAATGTTGTTTTGCTTGTCTGGGACGAATGCCTCAATTAAGTCTTTGCAACGTTTTACTGCATCAGCAGTAGTTTCTTGATGATTCATTGTGATAATTACCTTTCGTTGTCGTTAAATAAAGGAACTGCATATCATCTGATAGCACTAAGTTATTTGAATTTAATGAAAACACTCATCATAAGCCCCGACAAAGTTTAAATCTATTTCTCATCTAACGTCCACCCGACAACAAATAGCCTTCTTACAATCAATTAACTTCTCATATAGACTTGGCTACACATTGATGGCATTTATTATCTGAGGAGAAAAAATGAACAAATTATTTGAACCGTTGCAACTAGGCGCAATCTCGTTATCAAACCGTATTTTGATGGCTCCATTAACGCGATGCCGTACTGCTGAAAATCATGTGCCGAGTGATTTGATGGCAACGCATTACGCTCAACGCGCCAGTGCAGGACTGATTATTGCCGAAGCCACCATGGCGATTGAAGGAAATTCGGCGTTTTGGAAAGAACCTGCTATTTATTCGCCAGAACAAATTGCGGGCTGGAAAAAAGTAACGGATGCCGTGCATGAAAAAGGCGGTTTAATTTTTTTGCAAATTTGGCATGGTGGTCGTGCT
>CAIVBX010000145.1 GCA_903904275.1 uncultured Pseudomonadota bacterium | reverse complement strand
TGTGCATTCATGAACCACGTCAACGTCTAATTCTTTCCATGGTAATTTTGATGGATCACGTTCAGCTAATACGCGAATTTTATCGCCATTGATAACAATAAAATCACCGTCAACACTCACATCAAACGGAAATTTTCCATGAACCGTATCGTATTTCGTTAAATGTGCATTGGTTTTTGCATCACCCAAATCGTTAATTGCTACAACTTTGAATTCACCTGTCCGATTTGTTTCATAAATTGCGCGAACGATGCAACGTCCAATTCTGCCATAACCATTGATTGCAATTTTTTGTGCCATAAAAACTCTCCAACATAAATAAAAATAAATCGTTAAAAAAATAAGGTTGTCATGTGACAACTATATCAAATGCGGCTTTAAAAACGTATCACAAAAAACTAAAGACTAATTTTCTTCCATATCTTCCAGTTCAATGTTTAACGCGCGAGTTGAGAAAAATAATTCGATGATAGATGCAAAAAGTGACAACACAATGAACAACATACTAATCGCAAACGAAACATTGCCATAATACTGAAACCCGTAAAAAATAAACCCTGTCGAAATAATACAGCTAATAATTCCCAATACCGCGAACATTTCCATTGCCACAATATACTGAAGTCGGCGGCGAAAACTCACAATTTGCTTTTCAGCAATCGGACTGTGCGTTTTATTAAAATCAGCGTGTTTTTCTCGAATGCGCGTGGCAATCGTTAAAAAACGATTGGAATACGCTAAAAATAAAATCGTAATGGCAGGAAATAGTAATGCGGGAGTTGTAACGGCAATGTCCATCATAAAATTCTTCCTTATTTTTTGATAATGGTTTTACCATCAACAACCAATTCAGAAATCCCGCCAAGCGTTGCTTTTAATGTGCAGCTGGCATTTTTAAATCCGCCATTTGCCACGTTTTCACCTTCCCAAAATAACGTGATGTAAGTATCTTTATCAGATTCTGTTTTAGAAGGAAAAAAGACTTTTTCGCCTGTTGCTTCTTCGACGGCGACAGGGCATTTTTGGTTTGCCATGCCTTGAATGTTCGCATAATTACGAATCATTGAGGCGGCTTCCATTTCAGCAGGTGTCTTATCTTGTTTGCTTTGACCAACCAATAAAAACCCCATTGCGAAAACACTCACAACAGCAATCACGATTTTCATCGTTTGGCTCATAGGTTCTTTGTTTTCTAATTCTTCACTCATAAATAATTCCTCATTATTTTAAAAATCGATGCCCTGCTCGGCTTTTACGCCAGTAGTGAAAACGTGTTTCACTTGGGTCATATTGGTTACGGTGTCGGCAACGTCAATTACTTCAGGCGCGGCATTTCGACCTGTTAAAATCAAATGCAACCATTTTGGCTTTTGCTGTGTAATAAAATCCGCAATTTCTTGCCCTGAAATCCAACCGTAACCACAACAGTAATTTATTTCATCCAGTAACACCACATCAAATTTTTCCGACAAAATTTGTTGTTTAGCAAAATCCCAAATTTCACGGCTTGTTTTAATGTCTTGTTCAGGATTTTTCGTGTCCCAAGTAAAACCATCGCCAAGCGCGTGCCATTCGATGTTATCGAAATGTTGAGCGGCTTTTTGTTCGCCAGTTTGCCATTGACCTTTGATAAATTGAATCACGCAAACC
>CAIVBX010000144.1 GCA_903904275.1 uncultured Pseudomonadota bacterium | reverse complement strand
TCAATCGTATCGTTATTGAGTTGGGTCATTGATGCAGCGAGTTCTCTGCGCCATTGTGGCAATTCGAGCAATGCTTCGCTCAAATAATCTTCAAGTTCTTCAATACGATTTTTATACAGCTCGCGTTCTTCTGCCGATAACGCTGACAAATCTTCATCGCGCATTGGTTTGTTTTCACAAAGTGGCAAAAAATTAAACGTGTCATTTTCCGAAAATAAGCCAATGTTGATTTCCCGTGCTTGCGCATCAACGTATTCAGTCGCGTCACGGTAAGTGTGAACAAATTGACGTTCAACCGCCGTTTTTTT
Organism: uncultured Pseudomonadota bacterium; assembly: GCA_903904275.1. GTDB lineage: Bacteria > Pseudomonadota > Gammaproteobacteria > Methylococcales > Methylomonadaceae > UBA10906. The sequence goes on along the minus strand of CAIVBX010000144.1, from coordinate 14,640 downwards.
CTGTTGATAACTGGGATTTTCAAACGCGGCGGGAAAAGTTGCCAAAACATTGGTCAGCAAATTTTCAATGGCTTTAGAAAAATCTTGACCTTGTTCAGCAGGTAATTTAATCGCAATAGGTTCACGCGAATTTTCAAAGTTATCCACATACGCATACGACGATGGCGCGGAATGACTTGGTGCGAGCATTTGCAAATGCTGCATAATCATCGACAAACGTCCGCTGCCCGTTTCGCCCATAACAAAAATGTTGTAGCCCGAATTCGGCATCGCAATCCCAAATTCAAGCGCGGCTTGAGCCCGTTCTTGTCCTAAAATTGTCGATTGTGAATTGAGCGGTACAGTGAAATCGATGTCACTTAAATCGATTTTAGCTTTTAAAGTGGCGAGTGGAAGTTTTAAAGAATTTGTCATGAATTATTTAACGATAAGGCTATTGTTGACGGCTTTTACGCCTTTGACGGTTCGAGCAAGTTGTACGGCGCGATCGGCTTCGGCTTGTGTATCGACAAAGCCACTAAGTTGAACAATGCCTTTGTAGGTTTTAACGTTAATATCGTTAGCTTTTAAACGTGAATCTCCGATAAATGTCGATTTGATTTTCGTGGTTAAAACAGTGTCGTCTAAGTATTCGCCTGTGCTTTCGCGTTTCGTATTTTCGGTGCAACCCACAACAATAGTCATTAAAAACAAACAGAGCAAAAAGCTTTTGAAACGTTTTTTAGTGTTCATAATCGAAAGTTCTCGGTAAAAAGTTCAAAGTGAAATTGGCTATATCATAACGGTTTAGGCTTTTACAGGCTATAAACTAGGCAAAGCAATGGTGCAATGCTAGACTTTTAAACCGTTATTGATTCAATTTTAGAGAGTTTGAATGTTACGTCACTTCCCTGCCCCGCAAAATTTACGTCCACACAATAAACGTGATTATTACATTGCTGGTTTTACTTTTTTTTGTGTTGCGGCGTGTTTATTTACGGATTCTGACGCAAGTTTAGAAAAACAGCATCTTTTAGGCGTATTTGGTTGGTTATTTTTAATCGGTTGGTTGCGTGGTGAAAATAAAGAAATTCGGGTACAAGTTTTAATTGCCGTGATGTTTGCAACAATTGGTGAACATTTCGCATCGCCCTTTATGGAAGGTTATATCTACCGTTTTCACAATGTTCCCGCGTATGTTTCACCAGGTCACGGAATGGTTTATTTAACAGCGGTTGCCTTGGGGCGTTCAGGATTTTTTCAACGTTATGCTAGGCAAATTGCGTTTTTTGTCGTGATTGCTTGTGGTTTGTGGTCGTTATACGGCATTACATTGGCTGAAAGACGTGATGCGTTTGGCGCGGTGTTATTTTGTGTCTTTTTGCTTTATTTATTTAAAGGCAAATCGCCAATGGTTTATTTAGCCGCATTTTTTATTACAACGTGGCTTGAAATTATCGGTACAGCGGTTGGAACGTGGCATTGGTCTGTTATTGACCCAGTTTCAGGTTTAACACAAGGTAATCCGCCAAGTGGTGTTGCGGCGTGGTATTGTTTGGTTGATGCGATTGCGATGGGTGGCGCATTGCCTGTGATGCGTGGATTTAAGCGAGTTTTGAATTTTGCGGGAATAAAATAGGCGAATTCAGAAAGAATTCGCCTTAAAACTTTTAACGTTTAAATGTTGGATTTTTGACTACATTATCTAACGCGAGCAAAGTTTCTAAAAGCTCTTCCATTTCGTCTAATTTCCATGAATTCGCGCCATCGCTAAGAGCTTTTTCAGGATTGGGGTGTGTTTCCATGAATAACCCCGCAATGCCTACAGCAACCGCTGCTCGTGCTAAAACAGGTACAAATTCGCGTTGACCGCCTGAACTTGTGCCTTGTCCACCAGGTAATTGCACAGAGTGTGTGGCATCAAAAACTACGGGACAACCTGTTTCACGCATCACAGCCAGTGAGCGCATATCAGAAACTAAATTGTTATAACCAAACGACGCGCCGCGTTCGCAAACCATAATTTGCTCATTGCCTGTTGCTTTGGCTTTATTAACCACATTCACCATATCCCACGGTGCGAGAAATTGTCCTTTTTTGATATTCACGGGAATATTTTGCGAAGCAACCGCTTGAATAAAATTGGTTTGCCGACACAAAAACGCGGGTGTTTGCATCACGTCAACGACTGAAGCAACTTCAGCAAGCGGCGTATCTTCGTGAACATCGGTAAGAACTGGTACGCCGATTTGTTTTTTCACTTTTTCGAGAATTTCCAGCCCTTTTTCAACACCTAAACCACGAAAACTCTCGTGTGAGGAGCGATTCGCTTTATCAAAAGATGATTTGTAAATAAACGGGATGCTTAAACGGTCAGTGAGTTCTTTTAAATAACCTGCCGTGTCTAATGCCATTTGTTCACTTTCAATCACGCACGTTCCCGCAATTAAAAAAAAGCGATGTTCTAGCCCGACTTCAAAATTACATAATTTCATTTTTTATCTTCTATGTTCAAAAGCAGCTTGCACAAAACCGCTAAATAATGGATGTCCACGACGCGGCGTTGACGTAAATTCTGGGTGGAATTGGCACGCAATAAACCAAGGGTGTTCGGGAATCTCCACGACCTCAACCAAACGTCCATCAATCGATTTTCCAGAAAAACGCATTCCACCTGCTTCTAACCGTTCAATATATTGGTTGTTAAATTCATAACGATGACGATGACGTTCCGTAATTACGTCTTTTTGATAAACAGCAAATGCCAATGTATCTTGTAATAAACGACATTGCTGGCTTCCTAAACGCATTGTGCCGCCTAAATCTGAATTTTCGTCCCGTGTTTGCAAGTTACCACAATCGCCCATCCATTCTGTAATCAATCCAATAACGGGATGAGGTGATTTTGGTAAAAATTCGGTGCTGTGTGCGCCTTCTAAATTCGCCACATTTCGAGCAAATTCAATAACCGCTGTTTGCATTCCTAAACAAATACCTAAATATGGAATTTTGTTTTCTCGTGCATAACGAACTGTGGCAATTTTACCTTCAACACCCCGTTCACCAAATCCACCAGGAACTAAAATTGCGTCAATGTCTTTTAAACGTGTTGTGCCTTCATCTTCAATCAATTCAGAATCGATATAAGTAATTTTAACTTTTAATTTGTTGCGAATACCTGCGTGAGTTAAGGCTTCGTTAATCGATTTATAAGCGTCAGTGTGTTCAACGTATTTGCCAACGATAGCGATATTTACCGATTGTTCCGATTGTGCGATGGCTTCTAAAACGCTTTGCCATTCATGTAAATCAGCGGGGGCAACATCTAAACGCAAACGTCTAACAACTAATTCATCTAAACCTTGTTCATGCAACATCAACGGAATGCGATAAATTGTGTCGGCATCGATAAGCGAGATAACGGCGTGTTCATCAACGTTGGTAAAAGAAGCAATTTTGCGACGTTCACTAACGGGAATCGCTAATTCTGAGCGGCAAATCAACACATCTGGCTGAATCCCAATCGTGCGTAATTCTTTAACAGAATGTTGCGTTGGTTTCGTTTTGATTTCGCCTGCACTGCGAATGTAAGGAACTAACGTTAAATGCACAAATAACGAGCGTTCGCTACCGAGTTCAAAACGCATTTGGCGAATCGCTTCTAAAAATGGCAACGATTCAATATCACCGACTGTGCCGCCCACTTCAATCAATGCTACATCAACGCCTTCTGCACTGGCATAAACACGACGTTTTATTTCATCGGTAATGTGTGGAATGACTTGAACTGTGCCGCCTAAATAATCACCACGGCGTTCATTTCGTAACACAGTGTCATAAACTTGTCCTGTCGTAAAATTGTTCTTTTTAGACATCGTGGTTTTTAAAAAACGCTCGTAATGTCCCAAATCTAAATCCGTTTCTGCGCCGTCTTCGGTGACGAAAACTTCACCGTGTTGAAACGGACTCATCGTACCTGGGTCAAGATTGATATAAGGGTCGAGCTTTGTCATGGTCACTTTTAAACCGCGAGCTTCCAAAATCGCCGCAAGCGAAGAAGCCGCAATACCTTTACCCAATGACGACACTACGCCGCCTGTTATGAAAATAAATTTTGTCATGTATTTTTTGAAGTTTTTGAAGTTTTTGAAGAGAGGAATGCGGTGCATTTTACGCGACGATAAACAAGCCACGCAAACTAGATGAAATCTTAATTACAAGAAGTAGGCGTTTCAACGTGGATTCGACCTGTTGGGGCAATGACAACTTTACGAAAATCAGTGGACGAACAAAATGTGATGTGTCCAGCAGTATTAACGCGCCCATTTGCCGTGTAGGCGACGTAATTTGTATAAGTTGATTGGATTGAAATTGTTGAATTAACGGCATCAGCAGATGTAATCACTAAAATCGGTTCATTAACGTCAATAATGTTATTTGTCACTTGATTATCAACAAAAATACTCCAACCATTTTGCCAGCCTGTCGTTTTTTTGCGAATTACAACCGTTTTATGTTGCTTCAAGGCTTCCATTCGAGCCAATTGCAAAGAACTTACCATTGAATTTGTCGCTGAAGTTAATCTTGTGCTTTCAGTAATGGACTGAAAACTAGGTAAACCAATTGCCATTGTCATAGAAATAATTGCAATAACAATCAATAACTCAATTAGCGTGAAACCTTTAACTGTTTTCATGATTTTTAACTTCCACAGCCAACCACATGGTCACTAACTATTTTTCGTGTTGTACCATTTGCATCAATTGAAATAGCTTGAAGGGTATAAATTTCTTCGGGACATTTTCCTTTCACAATAACATCTGAATTTGGATTATCTGCTTGTGGATCGTAATCTTGGTAACAAATATCAGCAGATAAATTAAATTTTGCCATTGTAACGCTATCAATGGTTTCACCAGTACAATCAACATCACCAGATGTAGGCTTACATTTTAAGGTTCCCGTTTCATACGATGAACACACTTGCTCTGTACCTGATTCGTTTTTACATCTTACTTTTAAAATAAGTGCTTTTCCGCCTGACAAGAGCGCATTATTATCAAACGCCGCCGTTCCCGCTAAAAATATATTTTGTTTAAATGAGCTTGTTGGAACACATTGGTGTTCGCTGTTGTTAATAGCTGTGCCAGTTGGATCAATATGAGCCGCTTTTGTATTGATTTCATTTTTCGCTTCAGCTAATAATCCTTCTGCATTTGCAAATTGCTGTGTGGCTTGACGCATACTATTTGCAATTTCCAGTTGCTGTTTATTTTGTTGAATCATTCGCGTCCCAGCTAAGGTAAGCAGTAATAACATGACCAAACAAAATGCGAGTACCGCGCCGTTTTGCTTATTTGAAAGTGTCATGAATTATCCACCGTTCTTAAATAAATGGTTTTTGTAAAAACTTTATAAAGACGATTATCTGTTGCCGTGGCTTCAACATCTTCAATGGTATATTTCAAATTTGTGCGTGTTAAATTGTCATCAACACTTCGCATGACAAGATAAACTTTGATTGAAAAAACATTTGTCCAATCCGTTATATTTTCAGCTTTTGTGTAATAAAACGTATCAAGTTCAGGTGTGCGTTTGTTTGTAGCCGAATAGGATTTAACTCTAATTCCATATCGAAATTCTAAATTTTCAACTTCTGAAACCATCGGTTGTGCTGTTGAAATAGATTGGCAATTCAGAACATGACTTGAATCTTTATAGATATTTACTAAAACTGTATCGCCTACAGCATTTGAATTTGTTGTACAAAGAGAATTATTTAGTTGATTTGTGTCTACTAATACAAAGCGATAAGTAAGTGCTGTGTCATTGCCTTTTATAATTTCACATTTCGTTTCAGTCGTTTTTATGTGTGTTTTGCTGGTACTCGTTGTAGAACATGCACTTCCTATTGGTGTGCAATCAGTGGTTTCTGTAACTGTATCTGCACAATTTAAATCCAATCCAGAACCTAAAACATTGGTTTGTGAATTTTTAATGTGGTCACATGTTGTTGAATCAGTTGTTTTTGTTACCAAATCTGTTGCGGGATCTATGTTTTCGACTGTATTTTTAACACAATTAAAATCATAACTGTCTTCCGAATAGCCCGCTAACAATACGCCTTTTGCTAATGTTTCTAACATAAAGGTCGCATCGTCAGTCATGTCACTAAAATTTTGCTGTAATTTGAAACTTTTTTGCGATTGAACAAACAACGAGCTAATTCCCCCAATTAACAATAATCCAAGCACCATACCAATCATTAACTCTATCAGTGTTACACCAAGTTGTTTTTTCATGGTGTCACTTCTAAATAGAATTTTGAGTCATTAGATAATACGCCTATTCGTTTGACATTAACCCTCCCCCAACTTGTTATTAAACATAATGATGTTGAGTAAGTGCCTTGGCAGCCCGAAACATTAACTGCACTGCTCAATTTAATATCTACTGTTTTTGCACTTACGCCTTTAGGTGCAGGTAATACGGCTTCAACGCTTTTTTTCCAATAGCCATAATCATTTGATGCCATTTGAGTAGCCGTACAAGGTAATGCAGCTGTACATAAATCTCCTGTTCCTGCTGTTACATTTGTCCAAACGACGTTGCTATTTCCACGAATTCTGTCCTGCATTTCATAAGCTAGTAATGTCGCTTGCTGATAATAGTAAGCATCTTGATTGTCACGCAGTGCCATAGCTTGCATCGAGGCAAGTCCTAATAAGCCGATGGCTAAAATAATCATCGCAATTAGGACTTCAATCAATGTAAAACCGCGTTGGTGAATCACTCTTTAACCACCTCTTTCCAATTCAATTGCCCTTTTGAACCAACTGCACCACTTGAGAAACAATGATTTGAATTCGTGACGCTGACATTATCCAATTTGGCATTCTCAACAGAGCCAAACGCTGAAGGTGTCGTTATCGTATCCATTTGTGCGGATGTGATTATTCCCTCATCCACGACAGTTTTTCCATTCATTGTTGTAATTCGCGCACCTGTAATCGTTGCATTCTTTATAGCCCCTTTGATTCTTCGACCTTTTGTAATTACTGTATCGGCATTTGTTACGTCAGAATTATAAACACCACTCGTAATAGTGCCGCGTACGGGATTTCCGTCAGCCGCTGTTCCAGACACAATAACACCGCTAATAATAGAAGCACGAGTGATTGTATTATCTTCTTTTGTTGTCGTTGGTTTTGTTATTCCACCAGTGACTTTTATATAAGAATCAACGGAAGTATTGAAAGTCCCATCTGGATTAACATAATCAACAGCTGCATCGATAAATGCTTCTTCAATTGTTACATTTGTAAGCGTTACCCCTGTCCATTGTTCCCTTGTTACTCGGGTTGCTCCAGTAATATCAAGACCACCTTGTGTTTTTACGCCATATTTAACTCTTGCACCGACTAAATCAGCAGCGGCAATTGTGCCGCTATCGGTTGACGCATTCTCGATTTTTGTACGTTTAATGGTGACGGTCATATCACTATCACTCATTACGCCACCATCGCTGCAATAAATTAAACCATTCACTTTGACTGTAGCGTTAACCGCTGCATCAGGTTTAGGTGGTAAATCTTTAGGATCAGGTAAAACAGCTGCACAACCTGCTGGAATTGTATTATTAGGTGGATTTGTACAAGTTGTAGATTGGCATTTACCTAGATAATAAGTTGGACTGTCATTTGCAGCTACCCATTCCGTTCTTTCAATCGATTTATCTACATTGTTATCACAAATACTAATTTTATCTGTGATGACTAATTCACTATCGCTAAGGTCTGGTTTGCCACTTCGCACTGCATTAACATCAAATGTTCCTGCGGAGCGTGAAGTGAGTTCAAATGTCCATGTTGTTCCGTTGACCAACAATGCACCTGTTAAAGTGTGTGATGAATTACCGTGTTCAGTCACTGTAACGGTGAAAGCATTATCCGTCTGTTCTTTCTCGGATAATTCAACGTCACCCACTGTCCCTGTAACAACAATTTTTGCATCATTTATGTCATGACTTGCTGCCGAATCAACAGTTGGGACAAGGCTTGCGTCAACACAATGCCCTGCTGAATTAAGGAATTTTGTACATTCTGTAATTGTAATTATCCCCGTGCCTGTTACGTCATTTCTGGATGCAACGACAGTATGAGATCCCGTGTTTAAAACATCAGGCATGGTTAAAGTCCACGCCTTATTTGTCACCACCAAATAACCATCACCGCTTGTGAAAGTACGATTAGAACCTTCCACAGTGACATTAAATACATCCGTATTATTTAATACCAATGTACCAACCGTTCCAGTGATGACAGGTTTGGTGTCTGATGTTGTATCAGAATTAACGGTTGGCAATATCGTTTGTGAAATACAAACACCATTTACTACCGTTTCACCAGAATTACACACTAATGACACTACTAATTTTCCTGCCGCATCTGCATTTTTTGCGGTTGTATTTCTAGCCGCTTCAACGCTGTAAGTGCCTGCTACTATTGCGGTAGCCGTTGGAATCGTTAATGTCCAATTTATTTTTGCATTATCAAAAACAAGTTGATTTCGGCTGTAATTTCCAATTTGCAATGATGTCGCCGCGCTTGTAATGGTGACAGAGAAACTTTCATTATCACCCAATGCTACATCGCCAACGGTACCCGTAATAATTCTTGCCGCAGTAGTATTTGAATTCCATGCTGCAGGGACAACGGTTGGCACAGGAATCGAACAAGTATCCGTTGTTTCATTAACAATACTTGGCAATGCACAAAATTTAATTGTTAATTCCCCTGTTGTGCTATCGGTTAATGTACCGCGTGTGGCAACAACATCATAAGCAGCTGTTTTAGCGGCAATTTCTTTGCCTTTTGGAATTGTTAATGACCATGTTAAATCCGCATTGATAATGACATTACCCTCTGTCGTTACGCCTGCCGTATAAGAATATGTTTGACTATTAACACTGACAGTAAAAGTATCAGCCCCTAACGAAGCACTTCCTATACTGCCCGTCAAAACAGGTGTGGTGTCAAATGTTGATTTGGTATTAACACTTGGCGCACCGTTAATAGTTATTGAACCTGTGGCATTCAACGTATTATCACGAGTTGCTATAACAGTGTAAGTTTGACCTGCTGTTAAGGCTTTTATCGTTGGAATTGTTAATGTCCAGGCTGCACCTGTCACACGGAGTGTGTTGTCTGTTCCACCATAAACATACGTCACATTATTCACAGTTACACTGAATGCTTCGAAAGTTCCTAAAATTGGATTACCTGTGGCATCTGAACTGCCAACTGTTCCCGTTATCGTTGGTGTTGTCGTTGAAAAAGGCTGTGAAGCCGTTATTGTTGGTGCAGAAATACACGCATTACCTGCTGAATTTGTTACTTTTGACCCCGCGCATGTTACGGTTAAGGTCGCAGGAGCAGATTCTAAGTTATTCGCATCTCTTGCGATAATTGTGTACGTTCCAACAGACACAATACCAGAGCTAACTGTCCATGATGTTCGTGGCGCATCTACTGTGATTGCGCCCAATGTAGTAACAACACCGCTCCCTTTTTTAGTTAATGTCACACTGGTTATCGTTGTGCTTGTGCCGAATGCACCATGAATAACAACTGGAACAGAATCTGTTGTGGTTGCATTTGATACCGTTGGCGCACTTGGAATAACACACGCACTAGCGGTGGCAATTTTACCTGTTGGACAGGTCACAGTTAAAGTGCCTGTGCCTGATAAATTATTGCCATCAGTCGCTGTAATTGTATAAGTTCCGACGGTGATGGTGGTTCCAGAATTGACTGACCATTGATTGTTCGTGACGGTTAAATTTGTACCAATCGAGGATGCGGTACTTGTAATCGATGCACCTAAACCATCCATAATTTTGGTTAACGTGACGCTCGAAATTTTATTGCTAGTCGTTGCCGTTCCGCCAATGGTTGCTGCAATCCCTTCGGTGGTGCTGGTACTGGTTACGGTGGGCGCAACAGGAGCAATACATGCTGTGCCTGTTGAATTACTTAGCTTGTCTGTTGGGCAAGTGACGATTAAAGTGCCTGTACCTGACAAATTATTGCCATCAATCGCTGTAATCGTGTAAGTTCCGACGGTGATAGCGGTTCCAGAACTGACCGACCATTGATTGTTTGAGACCGTTAAATTTGTACCAATCGAGGATGCTGTATTTGTAACTGACGCACCTAAACCATCCGTAATTTTGGTTAACGTGACGCTTGAAATTTTATTGCTAGTCGTCGCGCCACCATTGATAGTGACAGCAGTCCCCTCAGTAGTGTTTGTACTGGTTACGGTGGGCGCAACAGGAGCAATACATGCCGTTGCCGTTGCAATCGTTTTACCTGTCGTCGGACAAGTTACTGTTAACGTCGCGGTAGCTGTTTTGCTATAACCATCCGTGACAGTAATTCTGTAAGTTCCGACAGCAATGCTCGTCCCAGAACTAACAGACCAAATGCTACTTGCAACAGAAACATTCAGTATTGTTGTTGGCGTTGCGTTTGAAACAGCCGCTCCTAAACCATCTGTTAATTTGGTTAAAATCACACTCGAAATAGTGGTACTTGTCCCTACACCTCCACTGAGATTCGTTGCTGTTCCCTCTGTGGTACTTTCATTGGTTGCCGTTGGAGCAGTTGGTGTGACGCAAGCTGTTCCTCCTGAATTCAATACCGTTCCCGATGTTCCAAAATCACAAGTAACTACGTCATTTGGACATTTACCTGCGCTGTCGGCTTCTTGATCAAATACATGCGTAATATGTGAATAATCAGTTGATGCAAGCATCGATTTTGAGTAATAAATTCCATCGCCACTGTGACACCAGAGTTTTTCTGTGCCAGATATTACAGGCGTAACACAAGCTGTTCCTGTCGCATTTAAAACTTGTGGCGAAGTACAACTTAGCGTGATAACTAACTCATTGCTGGTTTGGTCAACCAAAAAACCGTTTCTTGTGGCTGTAACTTCATAAGATTGCACCGCTAAAGGTGTTAAAAATTGAAGTGACCAAGTCGTGCCAGAAACAGTTAATTTCCCTGATGTTTGGGTTGATGTAAGTGCTGTTGGAGTAGTTGAATATGTAACACCATTAACCAAGACTGAAAATGTATCTGTCCCTGATAATGCACTACCTGTGGAACTTGCGTCTGAAACTCCTGAAACATTGCCACCAATCGTACCTGTAATAGTTGGTTTTGTGTTTGAAGTGGTCAGCAAATTAACAGTAGGGGCGGTGACTTCAATCTGTGTTCCTGGTGTGTCAATAAAATTATCTTGGACAAAAATCGCACCGTAGTAACGTTGACTACTGTTAGTACATGATGAATGACTACCACTATCATTAGGTACTTGACCGTTAGCAAATTGACCTAACTTAAGGGTTAATGTGCTAATAGTGGCAAATTTTGTTTGAACCCGACTTTGATCTTTGATGTACAAACCCTGATCACCTGTACAATCCGAGCTAGAAAAGCGAATGTTTGTACCACTAGGTGTAGCGATGACGTGCTTTGCTGTATTGGTTTTATTATCTGGTGAAACAAGATAAGAAGAAAATCCCCCGTAAGCGTTATATTCGGTACTTTCTATGTCTAATGAGTTGTTGTAAACATTTTGCAAGACAACAGGCTTACCAGTAGTGTCTTGAAAAGAAATAACAAATGTTGCGTAAGCCTCTGTGGTTTTATCTGTTGACCATTCTTGTGGAGCAAATATCGCCGCTTCTGGAACAACTGCACCAAAAGACGTGGTGTAATTACCACCCGATGCTCTCCCATCGCCGCTTGATGGATTTGGCGTGGGATCATCAAAAACTAATGTGGTCATATTCACTAGCGCGGTAATGGTAACAACCGCATCGACTTGAGTGCCATTGACCGTAATAACATTGGTATATTTATAAACATCACCCTGTTTAGCATCTGTGACGATTCCCGTTCCCGATACTTTTTCGGGACTATCGAAACATAATAACGCCCCTTTCGTATCCAAACCAAAACTTCCCTCTGTTGAGGTCACAATTGAAGAACACTTGGCCGTCACTGTTAAAGTTCCCGTTGCCGATTTACCATTCGTGTCAGTAACGGTAATGGTGTATGTCCCAGCCTTTACGGTTGTTCCAGAGCTGACTTTCCATCCGCCCGTTTCTGCACTAATGGCACCCAGTGTTATCGCACTGCTACCTGATTTAGTTAGAACGACACTCGAAATCGTAGTGCTAGTTCCAAATGTACCGTGAATATCTACCGCTACAGAATCGGTGGTACTGGTACTAATTACGGTGGGCGCAACAGGTGTAATACAGACCGTTCCATCTGCATTTAAAACTTTAGGAGAAGGGCAACTACAATTTGGATATGTTCCTGCTGATTGGGGAGCTGTGCAACTCCCTTGTACCATTGTACCTGTTGTCGTTTGTATGTTTACGGCAGTAGTGTAATTGTCAGATTCGAAACCCGTACCACTTAAATTTATCGACTTAATTTTCGAACCCGTATCAGTAGCAAAAAAATTCAAAAACACATAAGGTTCTCCATTATTTTGACCCAAAAACGCTGGATTTGGATTACCAAAATGATTTTGGCTCAATAGTCCAGAATTCATAAGAGTTGTGGTAGTAAATTGATGAACTACATTGTCAACTGTGGTAATGGAGAGATAGTTGTTATTACTCCCAGCACTCCACCAGAAGCCGAAATAACCAATTGGATTAGTGAAAGATAAAGTAGCGTTACTAGAGGTGATGAATCTTGTATTACCCCCTGCGCCTCCCCACACATTGGCATCACCGATATTGTATGAGCCAGAAAACGAACCAATTGCAGATACAAATACTGCTGCATTTCCGCTCTTATCTCCAATACTAAGGTTATTAAACGTTTCTACCTTGTACTCGCCAGCAGGCACAGTGGTGTTTTGCACACCAGCAGCTTCAAAAGTAAAAATCAATGCTGCATTTGCATAATTCGGCAACAAAAAGGTCATCAATAGACCAAGCATGAGAAATAAGAAATTCTTTTTGATGTTCATTTAGATTCACCTTTTGCAGCTTAAATTACGACTTTTTCGGATAGTGTCATTTTACGCTTGCCATTTTATGAATCAATCATTGTGTAGCAAAAGTGTGAGATTTATCAAAAAATAGAATCTTCACCATAATTTCACATTCCCTTAATAAATCCGCACAAACGCTTCAAATCCAAGCGCGTCTAATGGTATATTGCCTAGGATAACAACAAGAAAAATGCAGTACCAACACTAGGAGAGTTCTTTATGATTGATGAAACCGTTGATAAGTCAAAGCGACAGTTTCTCACCACGGCATTGACCGTTGTGGGAGCTGTTGGTACAGGCTATTTGGCAGTTCCTTTTTTATCGCAAATGCAACCAAGCGTGAAAGCGATGGCGGCAGGCGCACCCGTTGAAGTCGATATTAGCAAAATCGAAGAAGGACAATTGATTCGCGTGGCATGGCGTGGAAAACCAGTTTGGGTTTTACAACGTTCGCCTGAAACCTTAGAAACCTTAAAAACCTTAGATGGACAATTGCGCGATCCGCTTTCAAACGAATCGGATCAACCCGAATCAAGCAAAAATTCTGCGCGATCAATGAAACCAGAAATTTTTGTCGCGGTCGGTTTATGTACCCATTTAGGTTGTTCTCCAACTTTTAGACCTGAAGTCGCGCCACATGATTTAGGTGCGGATTGGAAAGGCGGATTTTTCTGCCCATGTCACGGTTCATGGTTTGATTTAGCGGGTCGTGTTTATAAAGGCGTTCCTGCACCGACAAATTTAGAAGTTCCGCCTTATCGTTATGTCACTGAAACACAGATTATTATCGGTGAAGAGGAGAAAGCAGCATGAATCTAAAACCAACTCGTTTAAGAATGTGCGGCAATTGGGTTTTAGACCGTTTTCCGCTCGCACAAGTTTGGAATGAACACATGGCGCATTATTACGCGCCGAAAAATTTTAACTTTTGGTATTTCTTCGGCTCGCTGGCGTTATTGGTTTTAGTGAATCAATTCGTGACGGGTATTTTGCTCACGATGAATTACAAACCTGATGCGAAATTTGCGTTTGATTCTGTTGAATACATTATGCGGGACGTGAATTGGGGCTGGTTGGTGCGTTATATGCACTCAACAGGTGCATCCGCATTTTTTATTGTGATTTATATGCACATGTTCCGTGGCTTGCTTTATGGCTCATTTAAACAACCCCGCGAATTGATTTGGATTTTCGGGATGTTGTTATTTGTCGCGTTAATGGCAGAAGCGTTCATGGGCTATTTGTTGCCTTGGGGACAAATGTCTTATTGGGGCGCACAAGTAATCATTTCGCTATTCAGTGCAATTCCAGTTGTTGGTGACGATTTAGCATTATGGATTCGCGGCGATTACGTTATTTCTGACGCGACCTTGAATCGGTTTTTTGCGTTTCACGTTATCGCAGTGCCATTGGTTTTGGTGTTGCTTGTGTTTATGCACATTGTGGCGTTGCACGAAGTTGGCTCAAACAACCCAGATGGCGTAGACATTAAAAAATCAAAAGATCCTTGGGGTCATCCAACTGACGGCATTCCATTTCACCCTTATTACACAGTCAAAGACGTTGTAGGTGTGG
>CAIVBX010000143.1 GCA_903904275.1 uncultured Pseudomonadota bacterium | reverse complement strand
CAGAAGAAACAAGACTAAAGCTATCTATCGCAAAAAAAAATATGTCTGACGATACAAAAAGAAAGATGTCTGAATCTAAGAAAAATATGTCACCAGAAACAAAAAAAAGAATGTCAGATGCTCAAAAAGGGCGGGTTATCACTGATGAACATCGTAGAAAATTATCTAATTCCCTAAAAAAATATGTAATGACGGATGAACATAAAAAGAAACTCTCTGATGCCGCAAAAAATAGACGCGGTGTAAAAGTAGGACAATATAAAACAAAAAAACCGCGTTCAGGGCAGTTCGCGGTTTCTTGCGTCGTTTTTCAACAACACTGTAAGGGGTAATTAAATCATGGAATTAAGACCATATCAAGCATCGGCTGTTCAACAACTGCGTGACAATATCGCAATCGGTGTAAAAAACCAGCTTTTATGCGTTCCAACTGGCGGCGGTAAAACGGTTATCGCATCAGAAATCATCAATGGCGCGGTTAAAAAGAACAAAAGTATTTTGTTTTTGGCGCATCGTCGTGAATTGATTGAACAATGCGCGGCGAAATTAGAAGATTTCGGCATCTACAACTATAACATCATCATGAGTGGCGATAAGCGCAATAATCGTGATGCACAAGTTCACATTGCGTCAGTTCAAACGCTTTTAAAACGTGAATTTCCCGACGCGGATTTAATTATTATTGATGAAGCGCATAGAGCAGCTGCAAAAGGCTATCGAACTGTTGTGCTTAATTATCCAAAAGCATCAATTTTGGGTTTGAGTGCAACGCCTGAGAGATTGGACGGTAAAGGGTTAGATGATTTATTTTCAAAAATTGTCGAGGTTTGCAGTGTAACCAGCCTTATTAAAGATGGTTTTCTTATTAGTCCTGATTGTTACGGACTAAACATTGATGAGGCAGATTTAAAAGGCTTGCGTACTCGTCGTGGCGATTATTCCGAAGATGAATTAGAAGAAATGATGGATAAGCCAAAGCTAATTGGTGACATCGTAACTAACTGGAAAAAACACGCTAACAACAAATTAACTGTGATTTTTGCGTGCGGTGTTAAGCATTCAAAACATATTGTTGATGAATTTATCAAAGCGGGTGTTTCAGCTGCTCACATTGACGGTTCAATGTCGAAACTTGAACGCGAAAGCATTATCCGCGATTGGCGAAAAGGCTTTATTCGCGTTGTTAGCAATGTGAATTTATTTACCGAAGGTTTCGATTTTCCACAGCTTGAATGCTGTGTGTTGGCGCGTCCAACGCAATCAGTTTCACTTTATCTTCAAATGGCAGGGCGCATTATGCGAACGCACGAAGACAAAAGCAGTGCAATCATTCTTGACCATTCAAACAACGTTATTAAACACGACCCCCCGTCTATAGATAGGATTTGGAATTTGGAGGGTGCTGCTGAAAAACGAACTAAAAGAGAGTATGAAATTCATAAGTGCATTGCTTGTAATTTGATTCATGATTCTGAACCTGAGTTTTTTTTGAGTGAAGCGCAAGAAAACATTTTAAAAACCGACAGGATTATTCGGAATATGAAAGGTGTTCTTGAATTCAAAAAAGGGCGTGGAATTGCAATTTGTAAGGGTTGCGGAACAGCAACGTGTAAATGTTGCCATTACGAATTCAAAGCAAAGTCGCGTGACATAACGCTTGAAGAAGATGTTGCTTATACAAAGCAAGTAACTTGTACATCATGCAATGCCGTTTATACAGATGAAGAAGCGCATATGATAGGCGAAGGTGCAACAACAGAATTACCGACCAATACAGAACATGAATTAGTTTTGTTAAGTAATGAAGCATCAATAGCTACAAAAATTAAAAACCGCTTTAACCAGCATCTGAACTTGGCAAAAGAAAAAGGATTTAAACGCGGATATGCGTTTCACAAAATTATTGAAGAATTTGGCGAAGAAGCAAAGGAATTTATCCCGCGTCATCGTGGAGAATGGTATAAACAGGTGGCGGCGTAATATGAAAATAACTTATAATAACGGCGTGGCTAGACTTAGCGGTCAAAGAGTGCCTTCAGTAAGCACCTGCCACATTTCTCAAATACTGACGAACTTAACTGGAGTTCAAAAATGCTAAACGCTATACAAAGTGTAGGCTATTCTGCCCCAAACTTAATCATTGCAGACGGTAAAATTCACAGATTTGCGACAAATTCAAACAAAAAACATTCTCAAGATGGTTGGTATGTGTCATTTGGCGAAGTCGGTTCATTTGGTTCATGGCGCGACAGTAACGCAATTGTTTGGTCAAATGGAAAAACCGAAATCACAAAAGAGCAACGCGAAGCCGTTGAACGCGAAAAGAAACGCGCTTTTGAACAAGCAAAGTTTGAAGCAAAACAAACAGCTGAACGCGCTAAACGTGTTTTTGATAACGCCAGCGATACAGGTGAATCAAGCTATTTAGTACGCAAAGGCATTACCACGCCGCACGGCTGTAAATTCGTTAAAGACATGGATT
>CAIVBX010000142.1 GCA_903904275.1 uncultured Pseudomonadota bacterium | reverse complement strand
GCTACTGGGGTGACTTTGTGCAACAACACACACAGCAACTTTTGAACAGTGATCGGTCGGTGATAGACTTGGCGGTTTTTCGCCACCTATCGAATTGGTAAATAATTGCCACGTTTGCAGCCCTTAACGAAGCCGCCAACGTATGTTGATGAACACCTAAACGCATCGTATTTGAACGGGGTTCTACGATTGCGATAATTTTTTCGTTGCCAACACGTTGTCTCAATCCTTCTAATGTAGTTGCAATTGCAGTAGGATGATGAGCAAAATCATCATAAATTATCACCCCCTTTTTCACTGCTAAAATTTCCATTCGTCGTTTTACATTTTGAAAATTTGATAACGCCTCAATTGCGTTCGACGGTAAAATACCAACATGATGCGCCGCTGACATAGCGGCTAACGCATTTCGTACATTGTGTTCTCCAGTTAAATTCCAATGAACTTCGCCCTGTTTTTCACCGCAAAAATGGACATCGAAATGACTACCATCTGATGTTAATAAATTAGCATTCCAACTGCCTTCACCTTGAATACTTGTGTAAGAAATAGGTGTCCAGCAGCCTAACGAAAACGTTTCTTCCAACGCTAAATCATGTTCAGGTGCAATCAATAAACCTTCACTCGGAACCGTTCTAACAAAATGATGAAATTGTTTTTGAATTGCAGCTAAATCAGGAAAAATATCCGCATGGTCATATTCCAAGTTGTTCAAAATTGCTGTGCAGGGGCGATAATGTACAAATTTAGAACGTTTATCAAAAAAAGCGGAATCATATTCATCAGCTTCGATTACAAAAAAATTAGAATTTATTAATCGTGCAGAAATGCCGAAATTTAATGGAATGCCACCAATTAAAAAACTAGGATTAAATCCATTGGTTTCTAAAATCCACGCTAATATACTACTTGTTGTGGTTTTGCCATGTGTCCCTGCAACAGCTAAAACCCACTTATCTTGTAATATATTTTCAGAGAGCCATTGTGCGCCGCTTGTGTAACGTAAGCCTTGATTTAAGACGGCTTCAACCTCGGCATTGCCCCGAGATAACGCATTTCCAATAATGATTAAATCAGGACGTGGATTTAAATTTTCAGCACAATATCCTTCTTTCAGTGTTATGCCTTGTGCGATAAGTTGATCACTCATTGGCGGATAAACATTTTGATCCGATCCACTTACCTCGTGTCCTAGTTGCTTTGCTAAAACCGCTAGCCCCGCCATAAATGTACCGCAAATACCTAAAATGTGAATGTGCATGATTTAGTGTTTTTGTTTGAATTTTGCATTATTTTCAGAAGAAATTTTGGGTGCGTGTTTAATTGGTTTATCTGGAATATGAGGATTTTTAGGTTTATTTGAGGCAGCATTACCCATTACCTTTTTTATAACATCTTCATTTAGAACGTATTTTTCTAGCCATTCTGAACCCAACAAATAAGGTATTGCAAGGCGACGTGTTGCTTTGACTTCTTGATTACCCGATTCAATATCATTACCAATCACAACTAAATCAGGTTTGTAGGCTAAATTATCTTGACTGAATCCTTCTTGCAATTCGACCCCCACTTTCTCCAATTTATGACGTGTTCCCGTGTCGATACAATGGTCTGACGCTGTCACGTCATGCCCAGCTTCTCTTGCTAATGTTGCGATGCCAGTCATAAAGTCGGTTGTAATACCAATAATGTGTATACGCATAACTTTTTACCTATTATCTTCTTTTCTTAGGCTTTTCAGCGGCTGCCGCTTCTTCTTCAGCCGCTTTTTTAGCAGCAAGTTCTTCGGCTGTTGGTTCAGGTGGTGGCGGTGGTTCTGCGCCTTTTGCACCAGCAGTTTCTAAAATTTTAACGATATTTTCAGCATTCGATTTTTTTGCACGTTCTAAAAGTGGCACTTTTTGCGCGTCTTGAGCATTTACATTTGCCCCTGATTTAATCAATAAATTGATAATATCTTCATCACCAAAAATTAGCGCGTCCATTAACGCGGTATTACTTTGATTATCAACGGCATTTACGTCTGCGCCATAAGCAAGCAAGGTTTTAATGCTGTGAAGATTTCCGCTAATACACGCCGCCATTAACGCGGTGCGTCCCGCTGCATTTTTACTATTTACATCAATACCTTGATTGAGCAACGTAATTACTCGCTCTTCTTTACCATTCATCGCTGCTAAAAATAAATCTTTGCCATCCTCAGCGTGAAGTTGCGACGAGGCGGCGAGTAATAACATCACTAAATAATTTTTATACTTCATACGGAATCGTTGCCTGTGTTTGGAATTGTTAGGATAAAATGCAAAATTATTTTGAAATTTTGCAGCTATTTTTATGACCGAAAATACTATTAGCGTTACCGCCACGGCATCTTTTGTTGAAACAGAATCTGACATGAAACAGAACCGCTATATCTTTGCCTATACTATCACTATCGCCAATACGGGTAAAAGCGCGGCGCAATTATTAAAACGTCATTGGATTTTGACAAATGCGAATGGCAAAATTGAAGAGGTTCATGGTGATGGTGTCATTGGCATGAAACCACGAATTCGCAGTGGTGAAAGTTTTCGCTATACCAGTAGTGCGTTACTCGAAACCGATGTTGGCATTATGGAAGGTTTTTATACGTTTCAAAATGATAACGGTGAAGTTTTTAATGCTGAAATTCCTGCTTTTACGCTTTCTATTCCGCGCACACTTCATTAAAAATTATGGCAATTTACGCGATTGGCGATGTGCAAGGTTGTTTTGATGAGTTGATGCGCTTACTTGATAAAATTCAATTCGATGACAAATCAGACAAACTTTGGTTTGTGGGTGATTTAGTTAATCGCGGTAATAAATCCCTTGAAACATTGCGATTTATTAAAAATTTAGGTTCTGCGGCTGTCACCGTTTTGGGAAATCATGATATTCATTTCTTAGTAACGGCAAATTTTCCTGAAAAAATAAAACGTAAAGACACCATGCAAGCGATTTTTGCCGCGCCTGATTGTGAAGAATTAGTCGATTGGTTACGTTATCAACCGTTGTTTCATTATGAAAATAATTTTGGATTACTTCATGCAGGTTTGCCGCCGCAATGGGATTTAACCCAGGTGCAAACAATGGCAAATTTAGCTGAAAATGCCTTGCGTAGTTCAAACTACAAAAATTTATTAACCGAACTTTACGGCAATTCGCCTGATATTTGGTCAGATGAATTAACAGGCATTGAGCAAATTCGCTTCATTATTAACTGTTTTACGCGAATACGTTTTTGTGATGAAAATGGAAAATTAGAATTTGAAAATAACGGTGAATTAGGTTCACAACCCGCGAATTTAAAACCTTGGTTTGAATTGCCGCAACGAAAAACCGCTGACGTAAAATTGATTTCCGGGCATTGGTCAGCATTAGGTTTTTATCAATCGCATAATTGCTACGCGATTGATACAGGTTGCGTTTGGGGACGTGAATTAACGGCGTTGCGGCTCGATGATTTAAAACGATTTAGCGTGTCAGCGTTTTAATTTGTTGTACGCCATGTTGATAAGTTTTTGTTCAAATTCCATTACTTGCCGAATTGAATCAGGTTTATTCGCCCATTTGTCAGGATGGGTGCGATTTGATTCTTTTTGATACGCGGCTTTTAATTCCGCTTGCGTAAAATCAGGTTGCAAACCCAAAATTTCTTCAGGTTTGCGACCTTCGGCTAAATCTTCAAAATTATCACTGCTACGTTTGGAAAACTGTGGTTGTTGATGCTTCGCATTACCTTGGAAAGTTGATTTTTCGCGGCGTTGTAAAAAACGAGACGGATTTAAATAACCCAAAACATCAAAAAACGACACGCTTTTTGCAAAAAATAATCCCAACGAAAAACCAACAACGGTAATTACCATTAAAAAATTTGGATTCAACAATTCATACGCAAGCGGCACAAAAAGAATCGACAACAACCACGAATGCAAAAAACCCATGCGGCGAAAATTTCCCACCGCATAGCCCGAACCAAACGACATCAAAAAATATAAAATCAGCCCGCTGTTGTGAACAATCATTTAGACTTTGAATTCAGGTAATTTTTTTGCAACTACACATTTTTTCAACACAACATAATCAGGCAAACCATTTTTATACGGCGGATAATCTTCACCCGCAATTAACGGTTGTAAATAAGCACGACACGCTGGCGTAATGCCAAAACCATTTTCACTAATAAATTCAGACGGCATCATTTTTTCAACATTTGCGACATCTTTTAAATCAACACTGTCGATTTTCCACTGATAAGGCGCGTCAGAAAGTCGAACGATTGTTGGCATCACGGCATTTTTTCCCGCAAGCGCAAATTCAACCGCTGCTTTACCAACGGCGAAAGCCTGTTCAACATCATTTTTTGAGGCAATGTGACGCGCGGCGCGTTGCAAATAATCAGCGACTGCCCAATGATATTTGTAGCCTAAACTTTGCTTGATTAAATTCGCAATCACAGGCGCAGCACCGCCTAATTGAGCATGACCAAAGGCATCTTTTCCACCAGCTTCGGCTAAAAATTGTCCTTCACTATTTTTAACGCCTTCCGAAACGACAACACAGCAATAACCGTAACTTTTTACTTTTTCATCTACGGCGGCTAAAAATTTCGATTCGTTAAATTCAATTTCAGGAAACAAAATTACAAGCGGAATATCGTGATTTTCATCTGCCGCTAACGCGCCAGCCGCTGCAATCCAACCTGCGTGTCGTCCCATCACTTCCATTACAAAAACTTTCGTCGAAGTTGCACACATTGAGGCGACATCGAAACTCGCTTCACGCATTGAAACAGCGACATATTTTGCAACGCTACCAAATCCCGCGCAGTTATCAGTGATTGGCAAATCATTATCAACCGTTTTCGGAACACCTATACAAGTGAGTGGATAACCCATTTGTTCACCCAGTTGTGACACTTTATGCGCGGTATCTTGCGAATCACCGCCACCGTTGTAAAAAAAATAACCAATGTTATGCGCTTTGAATACGTCAATTAAGCGTTCATATTCAGCACGATTCGCATCTAAACTTTTTAATTTATAACGGCATGAACCAAATGCCCCCGCTGGTGTATATCGCAATGCGGCAATTGCTTCATCGCTTTCAAAACTGGTATCAATCAGTTCTTCTTGCAACGCGCCAATAATGCCATTTAAACCTGCATAAACTGTTCCGATTTTGTCTGAATGTAATCGCGCTGTTTGAATTAAACCACACGCACTCGCGTTAATTACCGATGTTACGCCGCCAGATTGTGCATAAAACGCATTTTTTGTTGTCATGAATTTACCTTTTTTGCTGAATTTTAAAATTGCTGAATTATAGCATTGACCATTTTAGTTAAGCATTAGTCTAGCTAATGGCACGCTTTCTGCCTTGTTACGCTTTTAAGATTCCTTTAACATGATTTAACTTTTACTTTTAAATTCAAACATTATGCAAACTCCTGAAACTGTTTTACCTGCGAATTTTATTCGCCAAATTATCGCAACCGATTTAGCCGAAAATAAAAATAACGGCAAAGTCGCCACCCGTTTCCCACCCGAACCCAATGGTTATTTACATATTGGTCACGCAAAATCGATTTGTTTGAACTTTGGCACCGCGTTAGAAAATAACGGCACTTGCAATTTGCGTTTTGACGATACGAATCCAGAAAAAGAAAGTGTCGAATATATGGACTCGATTAAATGTGACGTTTCTTGGCTCGGTTTTAAATGGACAGAATTACATCATGCGTCGGATTATTTTGAGCAACTTTATCAATATGCCGTCGAATTGATTAAGAAAAATTTGGCGTATGTGGACAGTTTGTCAGCTGAAGAAATTCGCGCTTATCGCGGCACACTCACGCAAGCAGGAAAAGAAAGCCCGGACCGCAGCCGTTCAATTGAAGAAAATTTAGATTTATTCACCAGAATGCGAGCGGGTGAATTTGAAGATGGTAAATATGTATTACGCGCCAAAATTGATATGGCTTCACCAAATATGAATATGCGTGACCCGACGATTTATCGTATTCGCCGCGTTCATCATCACAGCACAGGCGATGCGTGGTGCATTTATCCGATGTACGATTACACGCATTGCATTTCTGATGCGCTAGAAAATATCACGCATTCACTTTGTACGCTCGAATTTGCCGACCATCGTCCCCTTTATGATTGGGTTTTAGACCAAATTGACGTGCCATGCCATCCACAACAAATTGAATTTGCTCGTTTGCAACTTGAATACACGATTGTTAGTAAACGCAAATTAAATCAACTTGTCACTGAAAAGCACGTTTCAGGCTGGGATGATCCACGAATGCCAACGATTGCAGGTTTGCGTCGCGCAGGTTTTACGCCGCAAGCCATTAAAGATTTCTGCGAACGCATTGGAATTACCAAACAAAATTCGTGGATTGAAATGGGGGTTTTGGAATACTGCATTCGTGAAGATTTGAACGTTAATGCGTTGCGTGCGATGGCAGTCCTAGAACCGTTGCGCGTTGTCATTACCAATTATCCTGATGATAAAATCAAAAATTTAGAAATTTCAAATCACCCGCAACGTG
Source organism: uncultured Pseudomonadota bacterium (assembly GCA_903904275.1). Taxonomy (GTDB): domain Bacteria; phylum Pseudomonadota; class Gammaproteobacteria; order Methylococcales; family Methylomonadaceae; genus UBA10906. The sequence goes on along the minus strand of CAIVBX010000142.1, from coordinate 656 downwards.
AAGATTTTGGCAAACGAGTTGTGCCATTTTCAAAAACACTTTTCATTGAACGTGATGATTTTTCAGAAAATCCGCCGCCAAAATATAAACGTTTGAGTTTGGGCGAAGAAGTGCGTTTGCGTGGTTCGTATGTAATTCGTTGCGACGAAGTGATTAAAAATGACGAAGGTGAAATTATCGAATTACGTTGCAGTTATGATGAAAATACACTCGGTAAAAATCCTGAAGGTCGCAAAGCAAAAGGCGTGATTCATTGGGTTGACGAAGCGAGTTCGCACGTTGCAGAAATTCGGTTGTATGACCGATTATTTACCGTGCCACAACCCGATAATGAAGAAAACTTTTTAGATGTCGTGAATCCAAATTCATTACAAATTTTAAAAAATTGCCGAGTTGAAGCGAGTTTAAAAGAGGCTACGCTTGAAAATCGTTATCAATTTGAACGCACGGGCTATTTTTGTTTAGACACCGATAGTTCACCTGATAAATTGGTGTTCAATCGCACCGTCACATTGCGTGACAGCAAGGAATAAATTTTAAAATGCCATTATTGAAAACGGATTTAAAACAAGCGCGGGTTTTAATCACCCGCCCAGCGCATCAAAATGAAAATTTGACCCGTTTAATTCGTGACAACAATGGCATTCCAATTTGTT
>CAIVBX010000141.1 GCA_903904275.1 uncultured Pseudomonadota bacterium | reverse complement strand
GTTTCGGCATCTAAACCATTATTGGGATACATACTGATTCCCATACTGGCAGTGGTTTGTATTTCAAGCTCTCCGATGAGATACGGTTTTGCTAACGCGGCAAGGATTTTTCGTTCAACGCTTTTTGTGCCTTTTATGGCATATTCAGGGTGTTCGATGTCAGTAAGCAAAATCACAAATTCATCACCACCTTGACGACAAACGGTATCCGAATGGCGAACACACGCGAGCAAACGTTTTGCGACCATTTGAAGCACTTGGTCGCCAACATAATGTCCATGCAAATCATTGATAAGTTTGAAATTGTCTAAATCCAAAAACATCACGGCAAACAAATTACTCTGACGACCTGCCAAAATAATCATTTGTTCAAGTCGGTCATTTAACAACAACCGATTCGGCAAACCCGTCAACACATCGTGTTGCGCTAAATCGGTCATTTTTAATTTGGCTTTTTCTGTTTCTTCGGTGAGCGTATGTGCTTTGATGTTATCTGAAACAAGCGTTTCATTTGCTTCGCGTAACTTCACGATATTCACACTTAAAATGGCTTTTTCTTTCGATAAAATATCTTCGGCACTGAGTAAATTGGATTCTGTTTCACGCAAATCAGAAACGATTTTTTCTAATGTTAAACTATAATTTTTCGATTCTTTATGCAGCAAACGCACCTGCAACATATTATAAATTCGCATTAAAACTTCATATAAATCAAAAGGCTTGCTAATAAAATCTTTTGCACCTTCTTCTAAAGCCCGAACGCGATATTTTTCGTGAGCAGACACCACAATCACAGGCAAATAACCATCACATTCGATTTTTTTCAGATGTTCCATAATGTGAAAACCGTCTAATCCTGGCATTTGCAAATCGAGCAAAATTAAATCGTAATTATTTTTACGGTGTAATTCGCAGACTTCATAAGGATTCATCGTTGATGTAATCGCGCTATAACCCGCTTCACGCAACATTTGCTCAAGCAATAAAACATTCGCTTCTTGGTCATCAACAATCAAAATTTTTGCGTTAAAAATATCTTCAACGTTCGATACTAAAACCGATTTACGCGCGATAGTTGAGGCTAATTTTTGCGGGTGACTTAGTTCTCTTTCAGAATGAAATGAAAGCGAATTTTTTTCAGTTAAATCAAAAATTTTGTTCACCGATTCCAACATCGACCAACCCGCTTTTAGAATTTGATTCACATTTTCTCGTTGCGTGCTGGTTAAAATCGAAGACTCTGTTTCAAGTAATTGAGCAAATCCCAAAATAGCATTAAGCGGCGTGCGTAATTCGTAACTGATATTTTGTAAATCAATGACGGTTTTTGTAACCGATTTTTGGCGAATTCTTTTTTGCATAACCGCTTAACCTTCTAATCAAGATGCGCGTGGCAGCACATTTCTACGCCCTGCAAATATCGCTGATTCACCGAGCAATTCTTCAATTCGCAATAATTGGTTGTATTTTTCAACCCGTTCACCGCGACACGGTGCGCCTGTTTTGAGATGTCCTGTGTCGAGTGCCACAGCAAAATCCGCAATAAAACTGTCTGTTGTTTCACCGCTACGATGTGACACCATCGCACTCCAATCTGCGCCGTAAGCCATTCGCACAGCGGCAATGGTTTCGGTCAATGTGCCGATTTGATTGGGTTTAATTAGCACAGCATTCGCGATATTTTCTTTGATACCGCGAGCGATTCGTTCAACATTCGTAACAAATATATCGTCGCCCACAATTTCAATTTTATGACCGAGTTTTTGATTTAACAGTTTCCAACCGTCCCAATCATCTTCAGCTAATCCGTCTTCTAATAATGAAATCGGATAGTTATCAACCCAAGCCGCATACATGGCAATCATTTCGACAGCTTCTACTTTCCGATTTTCAGTGTGTAAATGGTAAAAACCGTCTTCGTAAAAACTGCTCGAAGCGGGGTCAATGGCTAAAACCACATCTTCACCAGGACGATAACCTGCGCCTTCAATTGCTTTGACAATAAATTCGAGTGCATCCGCATTACGTTTTAAGGCTGGCACAAAACCACCTTCATCACCGACATTCACGGAATAGCCTTCATCGTGAAGCAGTTTTTTCAGATAGTGATAAATTTCCGCACCCCAACGCAATGCTTCTTTGAAACTCGGCGCACCGACTGGCGCAATCATAAATTCTTGAATGTCTGTGCCTTGCCAATTAGCGTGAACACCGCCGTTAAGAATGTTGAACATTGGCACGGGTAATCGGCAGGCAGTTGTCCCTCCTAAATAACGAAACAGCGGCATATTGCACGCATTCGCGCCTGCTCGTGCAACCGCTAAACTCACGCCTAAAATGGCATTTGCGCCGAGTTTCGATTTGTTTGGCGTGCCATCTAATTCCAGCATGGCTTTATCAACAAGCGTTTGATTTAACGCATCGATGCCTAAAATTGCCGACGCAATATCGACATCAACATGATTCACCGCTCGTGCAACGCCTGTGCCGCGATAGCGACACGTGTTGTCACGCAATTCGACGGCTTCATGAATGCCCGTTGATGCGCCTGATGGAACAGAAGCACGTCCCATTGTGCCGTCTTTCAATCTCACATCAACTTCTACGGTTGGATTTCCACGCGAATCAAGGATTTCTCTGGCGTGGACAGAATGAATAGCGGTTTTCATAAAACAGGAAACGCTTGAGCGATTTTAGTGCCTTGTTTGTAATGCACCTCGGTTTGCGCGGTAAAACTTACGTTACTTGCCGCTTCAAACAACACCACAATGTCAGAACCCCCAAATTGAAAATACG
>CAIVBX010000140.1 GCA_903904275.1 uncultured Pseudomonadota bacterium | reverse complement strand
GGCAAAAGCGTTTGAGGCCAAATCCGAATAAATCGATAAATTTCTTTTCGTACAATCGTATTAAATGCAATAAATACGCTCATGATTCTCTCGTGTTTTTGTTGTCGATTAAATTGATGAATAACTGTTCTAAACGGTTACTTTTATTTTTCATGCTGATAATTTGGATATTTGCCGCACTGAGTTGCGTAAATAAATCATTTAAATTACGTTCTTTTGGCACACCAATTTCTAACACTTTTTCTGAAATTTGCTTCACTTCGTAACCGTTTAAAATTGGATTTTTCACGGCTTGTGCTAAATCCAAAATGAAATAATCGACGTGTAATCGTGTCAATAAACTTGCCATATCGGAATTTTCGATGATTTTGCCACCGTCAATAATGGCGATATTTCGACACAAACTTTCAGCTTCTTCCAAATAATGTGTCGTTAAAATAATTGTTGTGCCTTGTGCGTTCACGTCTTTCATCATTTCCCACATTGAACGCCGAATTTCAATATCAACCCCTGCTGTAGGTTCATCGAGAATTAACAATTTAGGTGCATGAACCATCGCGCGAGCAATCATGACACGTCGTTTCATACCACCAGACAACCGCCGTGAAATCGTGTCGCGTTTATCCCATAAATCAACTTGTTTCAAACACGTTTCCATACGTTGCAATGCCAATTTTCGCGGAATGCCGTAATAACCCGCTTGATTTAAAACGATACTTTTCGCGGTGTCGAATTGATTAAAATTGATTTCTTGTGGAACTAAACCTAAACAACTTTTGGCTAAATTACGTTCGGTTTTTAAATCGTGTCCAAAGATTTTGACTGTGCCGCTGGTTGCATTGACCAACGAACTAATAATACCAATAGCTGTCGATTTTCCTGCACCATTCGCGCCGAGTAACGCAAAAAAATCACCTTGTTTAACGTCTAAATCAATACCTTTAAGAGCTTCAAAGCCATTTTGGTACGTTTTGCGAAGATTTTGAATTGAAAGTGCGTTCATATTTTGAATTTGACCGTTTTCACCGTAAAAATTGACGAAAAAAAACCGTGCTAAACCAGCACGGTTTCTTCTCTTCAATTCACAAAACGGAGAGTTTTGAATGGAATTTATTTGCTTTGGATGTAAGCGAACAATGCGTCAACTGCTTGATCTTCGCCGTAGCCTGCTTTTTTAACTGGACCAACTTCCATGATTGCTGCGATAGCTTTTGGCATTCCGCCTTTACCGTCTTTCAATGTTTGTTCGAAGCTCGCACGGGTTAATTTTCCTGATTTTACTAAATCGAACAATTGTGGGTTTGATGCGATGTCATGGCAAGTGCCGCAACCACGACCAAATGAACGTTCATAGATTTTTGCGCCGATGTCTGTTTTTTCGTCAGCAAAAGCTGATCCACTTAAACCGATAACTGCAACAGTTGCTAAAGCTAAAACTGATTTTTTCATAATATCCTCAATGGGTGTTAAAAGCTGTTTTTCTTGTTATTCAATGAATTTGAACAGGGCAAAGCATAAGGATTTTAGGGCGAAAATTCAACGATTTTATTCAATTTTCCCCGTTAATTTGCCTTATTCGCAAACCAATTTAATTTTTCACGAAGACTCACTACCGTACCAATAATAATCAATGTTGGCGGTTTTATTGTTTCGTATTTTACCATTTCAGGTAATGTACTTAACGTCCCTGTGATAACGCGCTGTTGATTTGTCGTGCCTTTTTCAATTAAAGCAATGGGCAAATCTACCGAACTGCCATGCTTGATTAACGATTCACAAATTTTTTCCAAACCAATCAGCCCCATATAAATAACAACTGTTTGATTCGGAACAGCTAATTGTGTCCAATCCAAATTTACTGAATCATCTTTCAAATGCCCCGTCACAAAAACGCATGATTGTGCGTGATCTCGATGTGTTAGCGGAATTCCCGCATAGCTTGCACAACCTGTTGCGGCTGTAATTCCTGGGACAACTTGAAAAGGAATATGTTGGTCAAAAAGTGTTTCAATTTCTTCGCCGCCACGTCCAAAAATAAAAGGATCACCACCTTTTAATCGCGCCACACGCTTACCTTCTTTAGCGAGTTTAACAAGTAATTCATTGATTTCATTTTGAGGAACAGAATGATGACTACGCTCTTTACCAACATAAATTTTTTCAGAATCGCGACGAGCCATTTCTAAAATTTCCGCTGACACTAAACGGTCATAAACAATCACATCGGCTTGTTGCATCAAACGTAAAGCCCGAAATGTGAGCAAATCCGCCGCACCTGTGCCTGCACCAATTAAATAAACTTCGCCATTTTTTTCAGGCAAATTTGTTCCATGAATCACCTTTTGTAATTCAGATTCTGCCGACGCAACATTTCCTGAAAAAACCAATTCGGCTATGCGACCTTGCAGCATGTTTTCCCAAAAAATGCGCCGATTTGAAGGTGGAAAAATGTGTTGTTTTACCGTTTCACGGAATCTTTCTGCTAATTCACCGAGAACGCCGTAACTTGGTGGAATCAAGGTTTCAATTTTCGCGCGTAACAATCTTGCTAAAACGGGCGATGCACCACCTGATGAAATTGCAATTGTTATCGGCGAACGGTCAACAATCGCGGGAAAAATAAAGTCGCATAATTCAGGACTATCAACAACATTTACCCAAACATTTTGAGATTTCGCGCATTCGCTCACAAATTGGTTTGTATTTGAATCATTTGTCGCTGAAATTACCAATTTAAAACCATTCAAATCGCTGTCTTCAAAGGCTTTTTCATAAATCGTTAAATTGGGAATTGTCGCCACAATTGGACTAATTTCAAGCGCGACAACCGTAATTTTTGCATCTGCTCGCTGTAACAATTCAATTTTTCGCGCCGCACAATTTCCAGCGCCGACAACTAAACACGATACATTTTTAAGTTTGAGAGAAATGGGAAAATAATCCATGAATGACCTGATTTAATGGTTTGATTAGCGTGATATTATAACCATTTTGATAATCCACTCTGATTAAAACCTGATGATGAACGTGACACTTGAAGTTGATGCCATTGGCTTAAATTGCCCAATGCCTTTGTTAAAACTCAAAAAAGCCTTGAATAGTTTAAATTCTGCTGACATCGTCAAAATTTCTGTCACCGATGCGGCGGCACATTTAGATTTTGGTGTATTTTGCCAACAAGCCGCGCATGAAATTTTGAATGTGGCGAAAAACGATGCGGTGCAAATTTTTTATATTAAAAAAGCCTAAATTTCGTCGCGCAAACTGATGATTTTCCAGCCTTTTTCTTGTGCAAAATCATTTAATTTTTGGTCTGGATTAACTGCAACAGGATTTTCAACTAATTGCAATAAAGGCAAATCATTATGTGAATCGCTGTAAAAATAACTGCCTTTCAATGATTCGCCTGTTTCCGCTAACCATTCATTCAACAATGTGACTTTCCCATTTTGGAAACTAGGAATGCCGATAATTTTTCCGGTGTAACAGTCGTCAACCATTTCAGGCGTAGTTGCAATTAAATTTTCAATGCCATACAACGCAACAATTGGTGCAGTAATAAAACGATTTGTCGCGGTAATAACCAATAATTTATGACCTTGTGCTCGATGTTTATCAACTAATTTCTGCGCTTTTTCCAACAAAATTGGCGCAATCACTTT
>CAIVBX010000139.1 GCA_903904275.1 uncultured Pseudomonadota bacterium | reverse complement strand
CCAACCTTGTGCGCCAAACATCAATACGAAAATAAGCCCTGAAATGACAGGTGAAACGGAAAATGGCAAATCAATCAAGGTAATCAACAAATCTTTGCCACGAAATTCAAATCGCGTAATCGCCCATGCGGCGGTCACACCAAAAATCGTATTCAATGGCACAGTAATTAGCGCGGTTAATAACGTCAAACGCATTGCCGCGAGCATATCAGTTTGATGTAAGGCTGAAAAATAGGCTTCAAATCCTTTTGCAAAGGCTTGAACAATTACCAAAACTAATGGCACACATAAAAATAAAATCACAAAACCTAATGCAACGGAAATAAGACTCCAACGTACCCAATTTGCATCGTCTAGTGTTGATTGATGAACTGTTTTTGAAATAGCCACACTCATAAAATAATTCCTAAAGTTGTCCAGATTGTTTCCGAACCCAATGTTGCAGAAGGTTAATCAGAAACAACAACAAAAATGAAATAACAAGCATCGTCAACGCAATTGCTGTCGCACCTGCCATATCGTATTGTTCTAATTTGGTGATAATTAACAGCGGCACAATTTCAGACACATAAGGTAAATTGCCTGCAATAAAAATGACTGAACCGTATTCGCCCACGCCTCGTGCGAATGACAGAGCAAATCCTGTCAATAACGCAGGAAAAATGTTGGGAAAAATGATTTTTGTGAATACTTGCCAGCGCGTTGCGCCTAAACTTGAAGCGGCTTCTTCCATGCGTGAATCAAATTCTTGCAACACAGGTTCAACTGTTCGCACGACAAAAGGAATACTGATAAAAATCAGCGCAACCACAATACCAGCGGGTTTGAAACCAATTTGTAAATCAAAATGTGTTTTTAAAAATTTACCGAGCATTCCACTAGGTTGAAAAATAGTCGCCAGCACAATACCAGCGACAGCAGTAGGAAGTGCAAAAGGTAAATCAATTAAAGCGTGAAAAAAGCGTTTTCCCACAAAGGTGTAGCGCGTTAAAACCCACGCTACAATGAAACCAAAAAAACTCGCAATTACCGCCGCACCTAAGGCTGTACCAAAACTCACTCGAAACGCGGCGCCAACCCGTTTGTTTGTGATGATGTTTAAATAATCGTCAAAACTGAGTTCAAAACTTTTAAATACCAACGTACTAAGCGGAATCAAAACCACCAAACTCAAATAAAGAATCGTAAAACTAATGGTCGGGCGAAAGGCTGGCATGATGCGACTTTGGCTCATGATTTTTGATTTCCTCATGTGGATTGTATTGGCTTGAATGGTAAAGAAGTTTTGAAAGGAAATGAAACGATGAATTTAGATAAAGGTATCTAAAAATTAGATTTTAAAATGCAAAAAAGTCTTCTCTAACCGCAGCACCTACACAGGTGCAGCGGTTATTCAACTGTTCGCATTTTTTAAATTTCAATATGGTGCGCGATATTGTGCATGATACAAATCAGTGCAACACCTGTACCAATTAGGATAATTTGTTGTACCGACGTTTTTGTATCGGTGCGTTTATGTAATGACGGAATCAAATCTGCTACTGCAATATAAATAAAACTTGATGCCGCTAATGCCAGAAAATACGGCAAATTATCACGCAACGAATCCAAACTAAAATACGCTAACACACCGCCAACAACGGTTGTCAAACTTGCCAGCACGTTATAAAAAAGGGCTTTCTTTTGTGAATAACCACTTTGCAAAAGAATCGCAAAATCGCCCACTTCTTGCGGAATTTCATGTGTTGCAACGGCTAAACTGGTCACAATGCCCAACTGTGCATCCATCAAAAACGCCGCGCCAATCAACACACCATCGACAAAGTTGTGAATACTGTCACCTAAAATGATAAACGCACCTGCGGTTTTCGCACCATGTGAATGAGAATGTCCATGCGAGTGCGAATGTTCAGGATGTTGATGTTCGTCATCGCCATGCGCTTCACATTCACCAAAATGGCAATGTCGCCAAAGCAACAATTTTTCTAACACAAAAAAACCTAAAATTCCTGCCAAAATCGTGCCTGATAAAGTTTGAATTTGTTCGGGCTTCGCGTGTTCAAAGGCTTCGGGAATTAAACCCCAAAATGCCACTGCTAATAACGCGCCAATCGCAAAACTAATGCCATGCGGTAACACTTTTTTGCGATGTTTATCGGGAAGAAGTAAGAAAACACCTGCGGCTAAAACACTTAATACACCGCCAACTGATGTGAAAATAATAATTAAAAATAACAAGGGTAAAGAAGTCATTGCACCTGAAAATCGTAAAAAAGGTAAATCGTTTTCGCTAAGTCTAACGTATATCGTGACGTAATGAATGAATGACGAGATTTTTACCTTTTCGCGAAACCGTTACGCCTTTTTTATGTAGCACTGGATGACGGTCAATTTTCGCGCCAATCACTTCGTTTAAAATCCGTTGCAAAAAATCGTGTGATGGCATTTTTAATCCTGAAAATTCAAACCATTGCCGCAAAATGAAACGCTGTTCGACTTCCGAAAATGTTAATAATGTGGGAATGTTTAACGTGTTGTTTTCGGTATTTAAAACCGTTTCAAATTTCGATTGCGCTATGTTTGAAATGACATTTTCAGCTTCCGCACAATGCGTTGCTGTTCGCGCCACTGTTTTATCAAGCGATTGCCAACGTTGTTT
>CAIVBX010000138.1 GCA_903904275.1 uncultured Pseudomonadota bacterium | reverse complement strand
TGTATTACTGACGTACCAACCGAATATGATTGCTGTTTCCTTTGTTGTAACTGCCTGTATAACCGTAGTTGAAAAAAACATACCACGCATTACTATTAAGGAAAGCATCAGGTGAAGATGACCAGAACCAATTGGGCGTGTTGGGAAATGCTTCACTCACAATAGTGGGATAGTCATAACTCCCTTTACATTTCTCACCTGTATCATTCCATGTTTTTGGATTATTACTGCTGCAATGAATAAGTGTTTTAAGCTCATCTACCGTTGGTACGCGCCAATCGTCATGACCTGCGAAATTGAAATTCACAGAAGCCTCTATTGCATCGTTCCATTTATACGGCGTAGCAGTGCCCTCACAAGTTGGCGAAATTGGATCTTGCCCTAAACTACAACGCATCCATTCTAACTTTGTTTCTAAATCTGTGACTGTGCCATTACCATTATCACGATAACGGTTAACAATAATATGATTGCCTGTCGATGAATAAGATGGCATAGGAAATGGAGCTGGAATTTTTACGGCATTTTCTTTTGGTTCTGAGCTAGTATCACTATTAACAGCAGCATTTTCATTGCTATCTATTTGCGGTGAACTTGATTTTTTAGGTAGTGATAACGTGATAGAAACTTTGCCATCTTCGTCAACATTACAAGCCGCTAAAATAACAATTAAAAAAAATAAGAAGAGTAGTTTTTTCATAATTTCACCTTTATTTTCAATATCTAACTAACGCTGAACCCCAAGTAAAACCTGCTCCAAAGGCTTCAAGTAGCACCGTTTGACCGCGTTGAATTCGTCCGTCACGAACTGCTTCATTAAACGCTAATAAAACTGAGGCTGACGAAGTATTACCTTGTGTTTCAAGTGTCACAACCACTTGTTCCATCGACATTTTTAATTTTTTTGCCGTTGCTGCAATAATCCGAATGTTAGCCTGATGTGGCACGAGCCAATCAATTTCAGATTTATCCATGTTTTGTGCATCAAGCGTTTCATCAACAATGCGTCCTAATGTATTCACGGCAACTTTAAATACTTCATTGCCACGCATTGAAATGAAGCCTAATGATTCTTCATGGCTTGTTGCTTGTGGATTTGGACAATTTAATAAATCTTCGTATTGACCATCAGAATGAATGTGTGTTGATAACACGCCTGCAATTTCGCTTGCTTGCAACAGCATTGCGCCTGCGCCGTCACCAAACAAAATACAAGTACCACGGTCTGTCCAATCTGTAATCCGTGAACAAACTTCTGAACCAACGATTAAAACGGTTTTTGCCGCGCCTGATTTGATGTATTGGTCAGCAATACTTAACGCGAAAATTGAACCACTGCATGCGGCTTGAATATCAAATGCTACTCCGCGTCGAATACCTAAACGATGTTGCAACAAACACGCGGTGCTGGGATAAACACAATCAGGCGTTCCCGTTGCAACGATAATCAAATCAATGTCATTGGCTTCGATCTGCGCGGCTTCAATGGCTTGTGAAGCGGCAATTTCTGCCATACTCGCGGCAGTTTCATGGTCTGCGGCAATATGCCGACTGTGAATGCCTGTGCGATCAACAATCCATTCGTGTGAGGTTTCGACAGTTTTAGCTAATTCCTCGTTGGTTAAAATTCTTTCAGGCAAATAACCACCTGTTCCGATGATTCGACTGTAACGGGTCATGATGTCGCTCGCTGGGCTAAAGTCGTTTCGACTTGGTCAGTAATTTTTTGAATAACGTTGTGGCTTACTTCGACTTCGGCGAGTTTAATTGCCGTTTTAAACGCTAAAACGTCTGCGCCGCCGTGACTTTTAATCACTAATCCGCGTAAACCAAGAAAACTCGCACCGTTGTATAAACGCGGGTCAATACGATTTTTGAAACTTTTTAAGACGGGAGTCGCAATCAATGCCACGAGTTTGGTCAATAAATTTTTTGAAAACGCTTCTTTTAAAGTGGTAGCAATCATTTTTGCCGCACCTTCAATCGATTTCAACGACACATTTCCCACAAATCCATCACACACGATTAAATCAACTTTGGTGTGTCCAGCGTTAATTGAATTTCCTTCGACATAGCCGATGTAATTTAAATTAGAATCTTCCAATAATTTCGCGGCAGCTTTGACTTGTTCATTGCCTTTCACTTCTTCTTCGCCAATGTTGAGCAAACCAACACGAGGATTTTCAATGCCTTCAATCGCTTTGACTAATTCATTTCCCATCACGGCGAATTGAAATAAATGCTCGGCAGTGCAATCGACGTTTCCACCTAAATCAAGCATGTAAGTGTGACCAAAAATCGACGGCAAGGTTGAAATAATCGCAGGGCGATCGATGCCGTTTAGCATTTTCAATACAAATCGCGCCGTTGCCATCAATGCGCCAGTATTTCCTGCACTCACGCACGCATCAGCACGTTTATCACGCACCAAATTTATTGCCACGCGCATCGAGGAATCTTTCTTATTTTTCAGGGCTTTTGACGGCGATTCGTCCATTTCAACGGTTTGCGAAGCGTGTTGAATTTGCAACCGTTCACCGTAAATTGGCAATGATTTTTCAAGCAAAGGATTTAAAACGGCTTCATCACCAACGAGAATTAAAGTTAAGGCGGGGTTTTCTTGTAAGCAAGCAAGCGACGCGGGAACGGTTACATCAACCCCAAAATCACCGCCCATCGCATCAATGGAAATTATTAGACTCACGTTGACGTGTGCCTCCGTAGTGCATAAAAAGAAGCCGAATCAGAAAAACTCTGATTCGGCATTGTGTGTTCGTTTAAAACTAACGCTTAGTCAATTTCAACAGCGGTGCCAACGATTTGACGACCTTTGAAATAACCGTCTGGTGTCATGTGATGACGCAAGTGGATTTCACCTGTAATTGAATCGGTAGACAATGTTTTTGCGGTTAATGCGTCGTGTGAACGACGTTGACCACGTCTTGAACGTGTAACTTTACTCTTTTGAACTGCCATTGGGATTCTCCAGTAAATTGGCTAAAACAGAAAATGGATTAGGTTTTTTAGTCGCTTCTTCAAAAGCGGCGGTGTATTTTTTGACGGTTTCGTTTGCCATGCAATCGTGCGTGTGACGCGGATAATCGGGTAAATTTAACAATAATTCGTCTTCAACAAGCGTTGCTAAAAGCATGGTTTCTTCTTCAAGCAAAAGCGGTTCAACGTCTTCAGGCAAGCGTTCAACGTGTTCAAACTTTGTCGCAATACCTAAATTTACGTCGTGATTGATTTCAAATTCAACGCTTTCTAAGCAATTTTGACATTGCAAATTCAAGGTTGTTTTTAACTTACCGTCGATTTTTGGCGTGCGCCCTTCGCGCCCAAAATACAAATCAACGTCCACAACGCCTTCGTCATTGACTAAATTTTCAGTCAAACGGGTGAGTTGTCTAAGTGGGATTTGTCCGTGTAATTCGCCGCGTTTATCGGCAAGATTTAGAGGGTCAATGATTTCGGGGAGTCGATTTTGCATCGCGTAATAATATATTGAAATGGCGTTAAGCGTCAAATGACATCACAAAAACTTAATTTTTAAAGAATCCTATGCTAATTTAAACTTTTTTTTGGGGATATTTATGACAATTTTAGCCATTATTGGTGGAACAGGTTTAAGCCAACTCGCTGCGTTAAACACCACACGAACCGAATCTATTGAAACACCTTATGGCAAACCTTCTGCCGATTTCGTTATAGGTGAAATTGCAAACAAAGAAGTCATTTTTTTAGCACGACACGGTAATCTACATGCGATTCTACCACATAAAATTAACTATCGCGCCAACATTTGGGCATTAAAAAAACTGGGCGTTGAAAACATTATTGCTGTCGCCGCTGTTGGTGGAATTACAGCGCAAATGACACCCGCATCACTTGCTATTCCCGACCAAATCATCGATTACACTTATTCGCGCGAACACACATTCTTTGATGGTGAAGATGGCAATGTCACGCATATTGATTTTACTTATCCCTATTCACAAAAATTACGCGCGGCGTTAATTACAGCAGCAACAACGGCAAATTTACAGATTAGTCCAATTGGAACTTATGGTTGTACCCAAGGACCTCGTTTAGAATCTGCTGCGGAAATTACTCGAATGGAACGTGATGGTTGCGACTTAGTCGGCATGACAGGAATGCCTGAAGCAAGTTTAGCGAAAGAAATTGGTTTAAATTACGCGGCACTTGCAGTGATGGCGAATTGGGGCGCAGGAAAAACGGCAGGCGAAATTACAATGGCAGAAATTGAAGAGAATTTGCATCACGGCATGGCAAATGCGGGAAAACTACTACAAGCCTTTATTGCCGCATATTAAAAATGCGCTCAATTTTTGATTTTGCTGAAAAAGCGTTGGAATGTGCGAATCGTCAAGAATTGCTCAATTTAACGCATGAAGCGTGGCAACTTTCTGAAAAAAACGAATTGCATTTTGAATCTAAAAATTTGCCGAAGCCAATTGAAAATGTTCGTTTTCCAGAACGTCCAATTTTGTTGCCACCGCGTGATATGCCAAAACGTAAATTTCATACACAAGAAGGACTTGCGGCGTTTTTCCATGCGATTTCCCACGTTGAATTTGTGGCAATTTATTTAGCATGGGATATTGTTTATCGATTTCGAGATTTGCCTGACGAATTTTATCGTGATTGGTTGCGCGTTGCGGATGAAGAGGCACAACATTTTTCATTACTGAATGCAAAATTAAAAACTTTTGGCATTGATTATGGTGATTTACCCGCCCACAGTGGTTTGTGGGATTTGGCACAATTTACCGCAACCGATTTTTTACAGCGTTTAGCTCTTGTGCCTCGAAACATGGAAGCACATGGTTTAGATGTTACGCCGCCGTTAATTGAGAAATTTAAACAACTAGGTGACGAAAACGCGGTTGAAATTTTGACCCGTATTTTGACTGATGAAGTCGGACATGTTGCGTTAGGTTCAAAATGGTTTAAATGGCTTTGTGAACAAAGAAAACTGGATGCTGAAACCACTTATCAAAACGTGTTATTGCGTTATTACACGAAAAAAGGGGGAAGTTTAAAAGGCAATTTTAATGTCGAAATGCGACTAAAAGCTGGCTTTTCAAAAAGTGAATTAGCATGGTTGAACACGCAAAGTCATTAAAAATGCCATTTTTAAATCCGCTTTTCAGGTTGTTTGTTATAATCACACCCAATTTTTATTACAATTTTTTTGGTACGTTGAATGATTCAAAATTCTAGTTCATTTATGCCTGACCTTGATTGGACGCAAATCCGCGAAACCTCAAAGTTACTTAATTTATCTGCTGGTCAAGTTGAAGATATGCTTAACACAGCCGATGTTTCAGTAAATACACTAACCGAATCATTTACTTCTATCGTTGAACACATGCAGACAATTTATAACCATCTGCAAGATTTGGAAGAAACGTCTTCACGCGAAGAGGCTTTGAGATGTTGCGTTGAAACGAGCGATAGAATTCAATCATCCATCATTGCGTTTCAATTTTATGATCGTTTGCAACAATGCTTGTATCATGTCACATCAAATTTAAAAGGGTTGTCATCGTTAGTTGAAAGTCCAGAACGTTTGTACAATCCGTTTGAATGGCATAAATTTCAAATGGAAATTCGTTCACGCTACACGATGGAATCCGAAAGAATTATGTTTGATGCAATTTTGCAAGGTAAAACCATTGAAGAAGCATTGGCAATTAAAGTAGCGGTTGAATTAGAACAAAATGAAGATGATGACATTGAATTATTTTGATGTAAAAGTAACGCCAATTAAAAAAGTCATTTTAATTGGTGGGCTTTTACCTGCTTTTATTACAGGTTGTACGGGATTAAGTGGTTCACAACCACCTGCACCTGTTTATTCAAGCAATCGTCCGTATAACACGCCACAATCAAAACCTAAACAACCTTCTTCGACACCGAAAAAAGTTGAAGAAGTAGTGCAGGTTCAACCTTTACAAGATTTCATGCCGATTGTTGAACCTATTGAAGAAGTCAAAATTGAACCGATTGTACCTCCCGCTCCAGCTGTATCTAGCGTTAATCCCTCTATTCCAAAAGTGATTGAAGTCGCGCCACCAACAAAAAAATTATTGATACCGACAGTACCAACAGAAACAGGTGTTCCAAAATTTGAATCTGCACCTTCCGTTGCTGAATTTAAACCTGCTGAATCGACAGTTGCTCAATCACCTGCGGTGACGGCATTAGTCACTGCTGCCACACAAAGCACAAAAACAGGTGATGTTGAATCCGCATCTGCTGCAATTGAAAGAGCAATTCGGATTGAGCCGCGTAATGCAGAATTGCTTTATAAACTAGCCGTTTTGCGATTGAAACAATCTAAACCTGTGTTAGCGGAAGAATTGGCAAAAAAAGCAGCGTTATTAGCAGGAAAAGATAATATATTAAAGAAAAACAGTTGGTTATTGATTGCACATGCAAAAGAAATGCAAAATGATAATGCAGGTGCGGATGAAGCAAGAAATAAAGCTGCTGGATTTTAGACAAAAAAAAGCGACTTAAAAAAAGTCGCCCGAGGTATTTAGGAAGGATATAACACAACTTTAGCTGTCAGCTAGAAAAATAGGAAAACCTAAAAGTTGCAGCGAGTATAGCAACAAACATTTGTGAGCAGAATGTGACAAATTGTCGCAGGCAAAAAATAAGGTTATTCACACACCAAACTCAAATTCATACGAATGACTATTTTCAACGTTAATTCTGAAACTATTAAAAAAGCAGTAAATCATTTAAAAAACGGCAATTTAGTCGCTTTTCCTACGGAAACAGTTTATGGATTGGGTGCAGATGCCAATAATCCAGAAGCGGTAAAACGTATTTTTTCGGCTAAAAATCGTCCTGCAAATCACCCTTTAATCGTACATCTTGCTCGTTTTGAACAGTTTGATTTATGGGCGCAAAACATTCCTGATTCTGCTATAAAACTTGCTACGCATTTTTTTCCAGCACCACTTGCGATAATTTTAAAAAAACGTGTTGATGTTCATACGTTAGCAACAGGTGGGCAAGATACGATTGCATTGCGGGTGCCAAATCATCCTGTTGCGTTGGAATTATTACGCGCTTTTGATGGTGGAATTGCAGCACCTTCAGCAAATAAATTTTGTCGAATTAGCCCAACACAAGCCCAACACGTTGCGGCAGAATTAGGTGAAAGTGTCGATATAATTTTGGATGGTGGCGCGTGTGAAATTGGTGTTGAATCAACCATTATCGATTTAAGCGGTGACAAACCTACATTGTTACGCTTTGGAAAAATTACTCGCAGCGAACTGGAAGGTGTTTTACAAATGGAGGTTGTAATTCCTGATTCATTAGCAAAAATAAACGTCAGAACGGCAGGAATGATGGCAACACATTATGCACCGCTAACGAAATCATTACGTTGTGATGCAAATGAATTGTCTATTTTATTAGCAGATGTCGATAAAAAAATGGGAGTTTTAACCTGTGGCTCGCAAATTTTATCAACTCAAAATCGGAAAGTGATAGCGTTGCCTGTTGATTCTGTTATTTATGCTCAGAATTTATACGCCAAATTGCGAGAATTAGATGTGCTGAAACTGGATTTAATTTTAGTTGAAAAACCACCTCAACATGAAGTATGGCAAGCAATTAACGACCGTTTAAATAAAGCGACACATGACGCAACTTATTGATATTTGGAAAACAGATTTTTTACCAAAACAATCATCCGAACCATTTTTGCGTCAAGTTCTTGCCAATTATTTGAAAATTTCCTCTGAAAAATTCGTGATTGCGCGGAGTAAATTTGGGAAACCATTTTTGCAAGATTTTACGGAATTGCAATTTAATTTATCGCATTCTGGCGAAAAATTATTACTCGCTATTTCTTACGGAAATCCCGTTGGCATCGACATTGAAAAAATTAAATTTCGTTCTTCCGTCGAAGAAATCGTGAAAAGATGTTTTTCTGAAACTGAAAAAAGTTATTGGTTTCATTTGTCAGAAAGTGAAAAATTGCGAATTTTTTACAATTTTTGGACACGCAAAGAAGCCGTTGTGAAAGGTATTGGGCGGGGAATTGCATTAGGCTTAAATCAATGTGAAATCAATGTGAATCAGCCAAATCAGTTTTTAAATTTACCCGATAATGAAATTTGGTACACACATTCGCTAGAAATTTCATCAGATTATTGTGCGATGATTGCAACACAATTTGATGAAGTAACGATTCATTATCAAAACTAAAGACACAAAAACGCCCCATTTCTGGGGCGTTCTTTTTGAGAAACTAATGTTTTTAATTACAAGCTGTAATACATATCGTATTCAACTGGGTGTGTACTCATACGCAAGCGTGTGACTTCTTCCATTTTCAACGTAATGTAAGCGTCGATTACGTCGTTAGTGAATACACCACCTTTTGTTAAGAAATCACGATCTTTATCCAATGCTTCTAAAGCTTGGTCGAAAGCGTGGCAAACTTGTGGAATCGCTTTTTCTTCTTCTGGTGGTAAATCGTACAAATCTTTATCCATCGCTTCACCTGGATGGATTTTGTTTTGAATACCGTCTAAGCCAGCCATCAACATCGCAGAGAATGCCAAATATGGGTTTGCTGTTGAATCAGGGAAACGCACTTCGATACGACGACCTTTTGGATTGCGAACAAAAGGAATACGAATTGACGCTGAACGGTTACGCGCAGAATACGCTAACATAACAGGTGCTTCGAAACCTGGAACTAAACGCTTGTAACTGTTTGTTGAAGCGTTGGTGAAAGCGTTTAACGCTTTTGCGTGTTTGATGATACCGCCGATGTAGTACAACGCTGTTTCAGATAAACCGCCGTATAAATCGCCTGTGAACAAGTTCACACCGTCTTTTGCTAACGATTGGTGAACGTGCATACCGCTACCGTTGTCACCAACTAATGGTTTAGGCATGAAAGTCGCAGTTTTTCCGTAAGCGTGAGCAATGTTTGCAATAACGTATTTTAATTCTAAAACTTCGTCCGCTTTTTTAACCAATGTGTTGAATTTCACACCAATTTCGCATTGACCAGCAGTCGCCACTTCGTGGTGATGAACTTCAGTCACTTGTCCCATTGATTCCAATGTTTGACACATTGCAGAACGCATGTCTTGGAATGAATCGACTGGAGGCACAGGGAAATAACCGCCTTTCACACCTGGACGATGACCTGTGTTGCCGTCTGGATAAACTTTTTCAGCGTTCCAACCCGCTTCTTCAGAATCAATTTTGTAGAAAGTGCCGCTCATGTCTGCGCCCCAACGAACGTCATCAAAAATGAAGAATTCGTTTTCAGGACCAAAGAATGCGGTGTCCGCAATGCCAGTTGATTTTAAATAAGCTTCAGCGCGTTTTGCTAAAGAACGTGGGTCACGTTCATAACCTTGCATATTTTTAGGTTCGATGATGTCGCAACGAATAATTAACGTGTTATCATCGAAAAAAGGATCCATAACAGCACTGCTTGGATCTGGTAATAAAATCATGTCAGATTCATTGATGTGTTTCCAACCAGCAATTGACGAACCGTCAAACATATTGCCGTCTTCAAAAGTATCTTCATCAATCGAGTGTGCTGGGAAAGTAACGTGTTGTTCTTTGCCGCGTGTATCGCAAAAACGGAAGTCAACGAATTTTACGTCGTTGTCTTTAATCAATTTAAGTACGTTTGCTACAGACATTTATATCGTCTCCTAATTATTATTGAAAAATCGGTGCGTTTAATCACAGCCGTGCTAACAATACCATTTTTTTTAAACGTTTAGCACTAAAAAATAACCATTGAAATGTTGTGAATTTACTTCAACGCACCAAATTAGCGCACGAATTTTTATTTCCGCATTATCGCGGTGCAACTTACCATTTTTATTGATTATTTTAATCAGCAACCATTTGTTTTTGTTGTTTTTTGGTGACTGGCATGACATCTGCTTTTAAATTAAAAAACATTCGTCAATTTTAAGGAAAATTACACATGAAAACACATCAAAAACGCAAGTATTACCGTGCGATACAATTAGTGTCAGGTGGTTTATTACTGGCAGGATTTATAACAAATGTTCACGCGGGAGCGATTGCCGACTTAACAGGTTACGATGCAAATGAAGCGTCGTTGTTAAAAAACAACGGTATCGTAGTTGGCGGTTGGGCAAATGCAGGCATTACTTATAATGCGGCTGGTTCTGATAATGGTTTCAATGGTCCTGTCACATTTGGTGATCGTCATAGCGAAGTCCAATTGAACCAATTAAATTTATTCATTCAACGTGCCGTTGCAACAGAAGGCTCAAATTGGGATTTTGGTGGACGCTTTGATGTCATGTTTGGGACAGATTCAATTTTCACTCAAGCCTACGGTGTTCCTGGTTCTGACCCAGGCACTGGCAATCCATTAAATCGTGGTCATTGGGATTTGAATTTCTTAGGTAGCTCAACAAATCGTTTTTATGATTTGGCTTTACCACAAGCCTACGGTGAAGCATATATCCCAATTGGTAATGGATTGAACGTTAAAGTCGGGCATTTTTACACCCCAATCGGTTATGAAACTGTTCCTGCTCCAGATAATTTCTTCTATACACATGCTTACACCATGCAATTTGGTGAACCATTTACGCACACAGGGATTTTGGCGAATTACGCGGTCGATTCAAATTGGGCGGTTGTTGGTGGCGCGTTGACAGGTAGTGCAACAGGTGGCTGGGATGGTAGTTTTGATCAACAACTTGGAAATTGGGGTGGCTTACTTGGCACAACATGGACAAGCAATGATAAAGGAACTTCTGCCAATATCACAGGAACTTACAGTGCGACCTCTGAACATAGTAGTAATGCGTGGGCAATGTATAGCATTGTTTTAAAACATAACATTACTGATAAAACGCATTTGATGGTTCAACACGATCACGGCTTTGCAAATTCTGTTATTACCCCTGGCGGTATAAAAGATGCTCAATGGTACGGTGTAAATACCCATTTAACGTATGACGTTAAAGATAACTTAGTCGCGGGTCTTCGTGGCGAATGGTTCAGGGATCAAGACGGTTTTCGTGTTGGGTATCCTGCTAGAACCTTTGCTGGTGTTAATACAGGTACGAGCTACTATGCTGTTACAGCTGGCGTGACTTATAAACCCACGGCTTGGTTAAATTTGCGTCCAAACGTACGTTACGATTGGGCTGACGGTTCACGTCCATTCGGTAATAACAAACAAGACCAATTTTTATTTTCGACCGATTTTACAATCAATTTCTAATTTTTTTGAGGCTGAAACATGAAAACATTTTTGCGTAGTTTCACCGCGCTAACATTACTCAGTACAAGTATGTTGAGCGTCGCTGAAGAAATTGTCGCACCTGTTGTGAATAAAGGCGATACAGCGTGGGTCATGATTTCTACTATTTTAGTCATATTGATGATTGTGCCTGGATTAGCATTGTTTTATGGCGGTATGGTTCGCGCCAAAAATATGTTGTCGATTTTGATGCAAGTGTTTGTTATTTTTTCGATGATTGCCATTTTGTGGGCAATTTACGGTTATAGCATTGCATTTACTGAAGGCAATGCGTTTTTTGGTGGTCTGAGTAAAATGTTTTTGAAAGGCATTACGCCTGATTCACTTGCTGCAACATTTAGCAAAGGTGTTGCGATTCCTGAATTTGCTTATGTTGCATTTCAATTGACCTTTGCAGCGATTACACCAGCTATCATTATTGGTGCATTTGCAGAACGAATTAAGTTTTCAGCCGTTTTGTTATTCACTGCGATTTGGTTCACATTCTCATATTTACCACTTGCACACATGGTTTGGTATTGGACTGGACCTGATGCGTACACTGATGCGGCAGCAGCAGAAGCGGCAACTGCCACTGCAGGTTTCTTATTCCAAAAAGGTGCATTAGATTTTGCGGGTGGTTCAGTTGTTCATATTAACGCAGGGATTGCAGGTTTAGTTGGCAGTTTGTTAATTGGCAAACGCATTGGCTACGGACGTGAATCGCTTGCACCACATAGCGTAACAATGACAATGATTGGCGCGTCATTATTATGGGTCGGTTGGTTTGGTTTTAACGTAGGTTCAAATTTAGAAGCCAATGGTTTAGCAACATTGGTATTTTTGAATACGTTATTAGCAACCGCCGCCGCAACCTTGTCATGGATGAGCGCAGAATGGTTAATGCGTGGAAAACCTAGCATGTTGGGTGCAGCTTCAGGTGCAATTGCAGGATTAGTTGTCATCACACCAGCATGTGGTTGGTCTGGTGCAATGGGCGCAATTTGCTTAGGTTTAGTATCTGGTGCGGTTTGTTATTGGGCAGTTACGATGCTTAAAACAAAATTCAAATATGACGATTCACTCGACGCATTTGGTGTGCATGGTATTGGTGGAATTGTAGGTGCGTTAGGCACAGCAGTTGTTGCAAATCCTGCATTAGGCGGCACAGGCGTTTGGGATTATGTTGCCAATGCGGCAGCCGAATATAATTTTAGCGCACAATTTATCAGTCAATTTTGGGGCGTAGCTGTTGCGGTTATTTGGTCTGCAATTGTTTCTTATATTGCGTACAAAATTGTTGATGTGTTGGTTGGATTACGTGTCACTGAAGAAGATGAACGCCAAGGTTTGGATGTTTCGGAACATGGCGAAACGGCATATCATTTGTAATGACCCTTTGCCTATAATTTTTGTGTAGAAGTGGTTATGATTGTTATCGCAGTTTTAACCCTTCTTTCACTTTTTTAATTGGAAAATTTATGAAACTTATTACAGCTATTATTAAACCCTTCAAAATGGATGACGTGCGCGAAGCCTTATCTGAAATCGGTGTTGCGGGTGTAACAGCAACGGAAGTTAAAGGCTTTGGTCGTCAAAAAGGGCATACTGAACTTTATCGTGGTGCAGAATATGTGGTCGATTTTTTACCAAAAGTAAAACTTGAAATTGCGGTTGCTGACAATGTGGTGGATAAAGCCGTTGAAACTATTGTGAAAGCCGCAAACACAGGAAAAATCGGAGACGGAAAAATTTTCGTGTCAAATTTAGAGCAAGTTATCCGTATCAGAACTGGCGAAACTGGCGAAGAAGCAATCTAGGAAATTATGCAAACAAAAATCACTTTTTGGACGCTGCTTTGTGCAGCGTCTTTTTTTATTCTGCCGCAATCAGTTTTTGCCGCAGAATTGAATCAAGCGAATACTTCGTGGGTTCTGACTTCAACAGCCTTGGTTTTGTTTATGACAATTCCAGGGCTTTCGTTGTTTTATGGTGGATTGGTTCGTAGCAAAAATGTACTGTCTGTTTTGATGCAATGTTTTGCGATTACTTGCTTAGTGTCACTTTTATGGCTCGCAGGTGTTTATAGTTTAATTTTTGCCGATGGTGGCGAATTACAGGCTTGGATTGGCGGATTATCAAAAGCCTTTTTGCCTGACATTACCACGACAAATTTAATCGGTGACATTCCTGAAACTGTATATTTCATGTTTCAAATGACGTTTGCAATTATCACGCCTGCGTTAATTGTCGGCGGTTTTGCCGAACGGATGAAATTTTCGGCAATGCTTTGGTTTAGTGCGTTGTGGTTGATTTTAGTTTATATGCCAATTTGTCATTGGATTTGGGGCGGTGGTTGGCTTGCAAAAATGGGTGCAATGGATTTTGCTGGCGGCATTGTGATTCATGTGAATGCAGGTGTTGCCGCGTTAGTTTCCGCATTAGTTTTAGGCAAACGAAAAGGATTTCCACAAGTCGGAATGCCACCACACAACATGACGATGGTCGTAACAGGCGCAGGAATGCTTTGGGTTGGTTGGTTTGGTTTTAATGGCGGAAGCGCGTTGACTTCGGACGGTCGTGCAGGCATGGCAATTTTAGTAACACATATCGCAGCAGCAGCAGGTTCATTGACATGGATGGCAATTGAATGGCAAAAATATGGTAGACCAAGTGTTTTAGGTATTGTGACGGGAATGGTTGCAGGACTGGGAACGATTACACCCGCTTCAGGTTATGTTGGTTCATTTGGCGCGTTGGTTATCGGTATCACAGCAGGATTTGTTTGTTTTCATGCAACCCAAATTGTGAAACGTAAATTAAAAATCGACGATTCCCTAGATGTTTTTCCTGTTCACGGCGTTGGCGGTGTGATTGGTTCGATATTGACGGGCGTTTTCGCAGCATCGCAATTTGGTGGTTTAGGTTTGCCAGAAGGCGTAACGATTTCTCAACAAGTGGGTGTTCAAGCTCTTGCTGTTTTAGTTACCGCTGTTTGGAGTGCTGTTTTCAGTTATGCCATTCTAAAAGGTTTGGATGCGTGGATTGGATTGCGTGTTACCAGTGACGAAGAAGTGCAAGGTTTAGACATCGCATTACATGAAGAAACTGGTTATCACAGTTTGAATTGATTTTTACAATGTCGTATCGACTTGAAAAAAAATCATTTGTCCCCAAAGTTGTAGTCACTTAATTTTTAATTTCACATTTAGGAAAAAAACAGTGACTACAGCAACTCAAAAAGAAACCTTAGGCTTTCAAACCGAAGTAAAACATTTATTACATTTGATGATTCACTCGCTCTACAGCAATAAAGAAATTTTCTTGCGCGAGTTGATTTCAAATGCGTCAGATGCCGCAGATAAATTGCGTTTTGAGGCGTTATCAAATGACAGTTTGTATGAAGGCGACAGCGAATTAAAAATCCGTATTGATTTTGACAAAGACAAACGCACGTTGACGATTAGCGATAATGGCATCGGGATGACACGCGCCGAAGTACAAGAACACATCGGCACAATTGCAAAATCAGGCACAAAACAATTCTTTGAAGCTCTCACAGGCGAACAAGCCAAAGATAGTGAGTTAATCGGACAATTCGGCGTAGGTTTCTATTCTGCTTTTATCGTTGCAGACAAAGTGACTTTGACCACACGCAAAGCAGGTTCAACTGAAGGCACACGTTGGGAATCAGCAGGTGAAGGCGATTACACGATTGAAGGCGTTGAAAAAGCCACACGCGGTACAGAAATCACGTTGCATTTGAAAGACGGCGAAGAAGAATTCTTAGATGGTTGGAAATTACGTTCAATCGTTCGCAAATTCTCTGACCATATTTCATTACCAATTGGGATGGATAAAGAAGCTGCGCCTTCTTACGGTGAAGAAGATGAAGCAGCTGAAAAAGTTGTACCTGAAATTGTCGAAGAAAC
>CAIVBX010000137.1 GCA_903904275.1 uncultured Pseudomonadota bacterium | reverse complement strand
TTGAATGGAAATAAAACGATGAATTTCGATAACCGTATCTAAAAATTCGATTTATGCGGGTATAAAAAAAGCCCGTTTTGAAACGGGCTTTTTTTGAATCGTTAAAATCTAACTGTGGTTTGCAATATAAAGCTGTTTGATTTCTTTATATTTTTCAAGTGCTTCATTTAACAATGTTTTCGCTTCGACAATTTCATTTTTTTGAAGTGCAGAACGCGCTTGTTTTAAAACGTTACTTGCTTGGTTACGTTTCAAATCTAACACGTTGTTTGAAATATCTTTTTGCAATTGACGTGCATCTGTGACCATTGCAATGACAGATTCAACATCTGCGCCATTATCTAAAGCCGTTTTGCTTTCCATTACTTTGTTAAACGTGTTGTCAATGGCGATTTGAACTTCTTCATAAGTTGGATTTGCCACCGCAAAAGCAGATGATGAAATCGCTGCAAACGCAACAGAAATTAAGATTTTTTTAAATGTATTCATGATATGTCCCAAAAAAGTAAATTAAATTAAGAACGACAAGTTCGGGACAAATTTTAGAATAATTTAGTTTTGATTAGAACTAAAATAACGCTGATTTAAATTAAATTTATAAACAACATGTCATCACTTGAAATAATAAAATAAATATCAATAAGTTAAAAATAAAAACCACTTTAAAATTAAGTTCTTATTAGGACTTAATTCCCGCAATACTTGCGAAAAACGTATGATTCCTTGCGATTTAAAGGCGTGGCGACTAAAGTACCTCGTACTAATTAAAACCATATTTTTTAAGAGAATTTATGACAACCACCACATTTCCATCTGTATTGCGTGAATTATTACGCACCAATCAACGTTTTTTATCTTACGCAGCAAGTCATGTGACGAAGCTAGATTTCACATTGCCGCAATTTGATATTCTTATCACGCTCGGAAGTACACCAGGAATGTCACACAAAAAATTGGGCGAAAAAACGTTAATTACAAAGGGAACACTGACGGGGGTGATTGGGCGATTAGAAGACAAAGGATTAGTTGAGCGTGTCGCCTCAAAAAAAGATGGACGCAGTCAAATTGTACGTTTAACCGAAGAAGGAAATGACGTATTTGAACGCACTTTTCCTGAACATTTGGAATTTATCAATCGATTATTCATCGATTATTCTGCTGAAGAGGTTGCCACACTTGAAACCGCGTTGCTTCGTTTGCAACAAGCTATAGCAAATTTGACATAAATGGATTTTAGTTGCGCCCACTTATGTTAAATGGAGTTCAAGTCAGGTGAATAGTTGAATTTTAACGGTTCAAAAAAGCCCGTTTGAAAACGGGCTTTTTTGCGTGTGGCGATTTGCCGCATCGTGAATTCTGATTTGTTGCCGATAATAGTTTTGTTAATTCGCCTTTAGATAAAAACATAGGAGTTTTTATGATAAACATGATTTCAAGCACACCAACAACTTCCACTTATTCCGAATCTGTAAGCGATTTTAAAATTAGAACCGCTAAAACGCCTTTTGATTCTGCCATGACACAAGCGTATGAACTTGAATCAAAAGAGAATGCAAAAAAAATAGTGGCGACAATTGAATCCGATTCAAAATTTGCAGAAGAAGCCGCTAAAAATTTTGCTTTTTATCGTGATTACGAAGTTGTTAATTTAGCTGATGTTGTCAATCAGCCACAAGAACTTTATGACCAACACGT
>CAIVBX010000136.1 GCA_903904275.1 uncultured Pseudomonadota bacterium | reverse complement strand
ATTTTCAAATAACGTTTCAGCATCTGATTTTTGAAAGGTGAACGTGAGTATAGACATGAAATCAGCAAGTAAACTTTCCCATTCGAGAAAATTCAATTGTTGTGCGGCAAAATCAATCTGTTCGATTTGTTCAAGCAACTCAGATTGTGCTGATGTGGGATTTTCATCAAATTTCGCTAACAATTGTTGCATTTCAAGCAAGTTTTCACTTGCCATGGTGGCAAACATATCGCGATAAACAGGGTCAGCAGCAAGATCAATCGGATTAAAAATGACTGCGCTATCAGAAACAAACGACGCATTTTCAAATAATTCGTCCATTTCATCAGGTGTTTCGGATTCAAGCACATAGCTAGAAACGTTTGTTTCTTCAGGCGTGATTTCTTCGACTTCGTTTTCTACGGTTTTAATTTCAATTTCAGGTTCAACATCTATTTTTTTGACAACAGCAAAAAAATCATCATCAATTTCAACGACCTCTTCTGCTACTTCTGGAGTTTGTTCGACAACTTTCGTTTCAACGTTGTGACAATGTGCAATTTTTTGTTTTAAGCGTTCAACTAATTCCGCGCTATTTTCTGGGTTTGCATCATTTTGTGTTTCACACGTTGTGGCGAGCATATCGTTTAAAACATCAATCATCTCTAGCAATAAATCAATGATTTCGTCATCAATTGGCACGCCTTCATCACGCACCATGCCAATCAAATCTTCGGCAACATGAGCGCGTGATTCAATAATAGACAATCCCATTACACGCGAATTACCTTTAAATGTGTGAACGGAACGAAATAAACTTGAAATGGTTTCTTTATCAGACGGCGATTTTTTTAAAAATAAAACAGCATCTTCAGCGGCTTGAAGGGATTGTTGACCTTCGTCAGCATAAAGTTCCCAAATTTCGTTTGATTCGTCAGACATTTCACACCATATCGTTAATTTTTATAAATTCGCTTGTTACAAACCTAGCACTTTTTTAATAGTTTGTTCCATTTCTGCACCACGTTTTGCGGCTAAATCTAATGACACCGCACCTGAAGGTTTAGTAATAATTGCATCTGCGCCGAGCATTCGTGCTTTTGCAGCATACGGCGAACCTGCAATTGCCACTGACGATAAAATCACAATTTTTGCTTTGGTACGTAATCGCGCAAGACGTAAAAATTCTAAACCGTCCATTTCTGGCATTTCAATATCAAGTAAAATCAGCGATAAATCTTTATGATTGTCTAATTCTGTTAAGGCTTTTTTGCCATTGTCAGCGAACGCGATAATCTCAAAATTTGCCCACTTGCTGACGATGCTGCGAGTTACGTTCCGCATCATAACTGAATCATCAACAATCATTACTTTGTGTGTCATTGTGTTTATTTCCTTTTTAGTTTGTGTTTGTAAATGTTGAAAAAGAGGCGATATAAATCGCCTCTTCTAGGGTATTTAAAAATCACCAAAACCGCGTTCATCTTGGTCAAGTGGCATCACTTGTTTAGGTGATTTTTTGCCCGTTGTAGATGATGCAGCCGTTTTGGGTGCAAGTTGAACAAGTGCTGGTTTTGCTGAACTTGTTGTATGTGCAACAGGTGCTTGATTCGCTGAAAGCAAGGCTTGCAATTGACGCAATAATTCGGGTGATAAATTTTCTAAACTCAATCCACCTAAACCTAAATTTGCCTGACGTTCACGCAATTTAAAACGACTTAACTCATGTTGCGTTTGGTTAGCAATCGAAGTTAATTGCGATGAAGCCGACGATAATTCTTCTGCTTGTTTGCTGCCTGAACGTGCGGCAGAAGCCACTTGTCCCATTGCGACGTTAATTTGAGAAACACCGCGTGATTGTTCAACACTGGCTGTTGCAATTTCAGCAACTAAATCTTTCACTTTAATCACGTTTGTCACAATCTGGTCTAACGCATTGCCTGTTTCACCTGCGATATTGACACCGTCTTTGACGCGTTTGGTTGAATCTTCAATTAAATCCGCTGTTTCGCGTGCTGCTTTTGCACTGCGCCCCGCTAAATTGCGGACTTCTTGTGCTACAACCGCAAATCCGCGTCCATGTTGCCCTGCCCTTGCCGCTTCAACTGCTGCGTTTAAGGCTAACAAATTGGTTTGGAAAGCAATCTCATCAATTACCTTAATAATTTTAGCAATACTTTGTGACGAATCGTTAATCGCATTCATCGCTTCGGACATCGCTTGCATTTTTTGTTGACCTTGTGACGCAGCTTGCGAGGTACTCATCACCAGTTGATTCGCCGCATTTGCGTTATCTGTATTTGCACGAACTTGGCTATCAGTTTCTTCAATAGCGGAAGTCACTTCCTCAACAGCTGACGATTGTTGCTCAGAAGTTGCCGCCATATTGTGCGACGCATTGCTCAATTGTTCAGCTGATTGGCTAACTTGGTCAACTGTATCGACAATTTGATAAAGTGAGGTATTCAAACGTTGCAACGCATTATCGAGCGAATCTTTAATGCGTGCAAAATCGCCTCTAAATTCACCACTTAAATTTGCGCTTAAATCGTTATTACCGATTAAATCAATCACTGCCGCGATACTGTTTAATGGCGCAATAACTGCGTCGAGCGTGTTATTGACACCTTCGACAATTTTACGGAAATCACCTTGATGTTTAGACGCATCAGCACGAGTTGATAAACGTCCTTCAACTGCTGCAATAGAAAGCATATTAGCATCTGCCACTAACGTATTAACAGCATCGATACAGGTATTGAGGTTATTTTTCAAGATATTGAAATCGCCGTTGTAAGAATCCGTAATTTTGGCAGGAATCATCCCTTTTGAAATGTTATTGACGTAATCTGCAGCTACATTTAACGGAACAATTACAGCATCAAGGGTCGCATTGATGCCTTCTACTATTTCTTTAAAACTAAATTGGAATTTATCTGCCGCTCCTCTTGTAGATAATTTTCCTGCTTTAGCCGCTTCAACCAACGACATAATTTCTTCGTTTAAGGATTGAATATTCTTTTTCACATTATCAATTGCTGTCGTGATAAGTGCTTTTTTACCTGGCAATCTATCCATATCAACAGAAAGGTCACCAATAGCATATTTACTCACCACTTCAACCACTTTCATTTTGACCGAAATATGTGATTGCACAAGTGTATTGATTCCGCCTGCCATTTCCGCATAAGCACCTTGGAAATGTTCAACTGGCAT
Organism: uncultured Pseudomonadota bacterium; assembly: GCA_903904275.1. Taxonomy (GTDB): domain Bacteria; phylum Pseudomonadota; class Gammaproteobacteria; order Methylococcales; family Methylomonadaceae; genus UBA10906. Next base: position 189 of record CAIVBX010000136.1, on the reverse strand, counting down.
TATCTCATCAATCATTCCTAACTCATGTTGACGACTCATTTCTTGACGTGCTGCAAGTAACCCATTTAACGCATCGATACAGGTGTTGAGGTTGTTTTTCAAGACGTTGAAATCACCATTGTATCGGTCAGTAATTTTGGCAGGAATTGCGCCTTTCGAGATGTTATCAACGTAATCTGCTGCGACATT
>CAIVBX010000135.1 GCA_903904275.1 uncultured Pseudomonadota bacterium | reverse complement strand
CACAACAACGACTAAAAACAGGAATAAAAAAATGATTGGATTTTTGCGTGGCAAAATTGCTTTGAAAACGCCGCCGCTTATTGTGTTAGACGTGAATGGCGTGGGTTATGAAATTGAAGCTCCGATGACTGTATTTTATGATTTGCCTGAAATCGGCGCAGAAATTACGTTACAAACGCATTTGGTTGTTCGTGAAGATGCTCACAACTTATATGGTTTTTCGACAGAAACCGATAAAACGATGTTTAAAACGCTGATTAAAATTAGCGGTGTTGGCGCAAAAATGGCGTTGGCGATTTTATCGAATCAAACTGCCGACCAATTTCAAACCTGTATTCAAAATAATGACACGGCAGCTTTAGTAAAATTACCTGGTGTGGGCAAAAAAACAGCAGAACGATTGGTGATGGAATTACGCGATAAATTACCGAAATTGGAAAATGCGCCGCAAATTTCAAATTCAAATAACGCGAGAGAAGAAGCGATTAGTGCGTTGTGTTCATTGGGTTATAAACCGCTAGATGCGAGCCGCATGGTTTCAGCAATTCAACCTGAAGGCAAAAATTGTGAAACGATTATTCGATTGGCGTTACAAGGTGCGTTGAAATGATAGAAGAAGACCGTTTAATTACTGCAAATACGGGGCAGGGCGAAGAAGGTCAAGACCGCGCCATGCGTCCCAAACGTTTAGCAGATTACGTTGGGCAAGAAGAATGTCGCACGCAAATGGATATTTTTATCAAAGCGGCGATGGCGCGTGATGAAGCACTCGACCACACGTTAATTTTTGGTCCACCAGGTTTAGGTAAAACCACATTAGCGTTAATTATTGCGAATGAAATGGGCGTGAATTTACGTCAAACTGCCGCGCCTGTTTTAGAAAAAGCAGGTGATTTGGCAGCGTTATTAACGAATTTAGAAAGACATGACGTGCTGTTTATCGATGAAATTCACCGTTTAAGTCCCGCTGTTGAAGAAATTTTATATCCTGCAATGGAAGATTATCAGCTTGATTTAATGATTGGTGAAGGTGCATCCGCGCGGTCGATTAAAATTGATTTGCCGCCGTTCACGTTAATTGGCGCAACAACACGCGCAGGTTTGTTAACTTCACCATTGCGTGACCGTTTTGGAATTGTGCAACGTTTGGTTTTTTATACAATTGAAGAATTAACCCACATCGTTACTCGTTCAGCACAAGTTTTAAAAATAGGGATTGAATCAAAAGGCGCACTTGAAATTGCAAAACGGTCACGCGGAACGCCACGCATTGCAAACCGATTATTACGTCGTGTGCGCGATTTTGCACAAGTTAAAAGCAACGGTGTGATTACGGAAAACGTCGCCGCCGAAGCCTTAACGATGTTAAAAGTGGACGGAAATGGATTTGATAGTTTAGACAGAAAATTTTTATTAACGCTGATTGAAAATTTTTCAGGCGGTCCTGTTGGCTTAGATACGATGGCAGCGGCAATCAGCGAAGAACGCGGCACGATTGAAGATGTCTTAGAACCGTATTTATTGCAACAAGGTTTTATTATGCGAACCCCGCGTGGACGAGTGGCGACATCAGCCGCTTATTTACACTTCGGATTAACCGCGCCAAAGGTCGCCGCGACAAATGTTGATTTATTTGAGGCTTGAAACGCCTTAAAATCATTTATTTTTCAACGCTATCATTAAAATGAAACTATCTCTTATCGTCGCTATGTCGGCAAACCGCGTTATTGGACGTGATAATAAAATGCCGTGGCATTTGTCGGCGGATTTAAAACGCTTTCGTGCCATTACTATGAATTCCCCGATTTTAATGGGACGCAAAACATTTGAATCAATTGGAAAGCCACTTGATGGACGCACAAATTTAATTTTGAGTAAAAATTCAACGTATCAGCCAAATGGTTGTTTTGTGTTTAATTCACTCGAAATGGCGTTAGAAAAAGCAAAAAATATCAGTGACGAATTATTTATTATTGGCGGCGCGACACTTTACGAAATGGCTTTACCATTCGCGCAACGCCTTTATTTAACCGATATTCAAACAGAATTTGATGGCGATACGTTTTTTCCTGAGATTGATTTTAACGACTGGAATGAAATCGCTTGCGAGCAAATTACAAATGATGAACAAGTCAATTTTTCATATCGCTTTTTAACTTTGGAGAAAAAATGCAATCTTTAATCAAACCAGCCGATTTGAGTGTTTTAGCTGTTACAGGCAATGATGCAGCCACTTTTTTACAAGGACAAACGACTTGCAACATCAACGAAGTCGTTGAAAGAAAAAGTCAAATTGGTGCATTTTGTAATCCGAAAGGAAAAGTCGTTGCTATTTTTTTGATTACCAAAATAACAAACGGTTTTTGGTTAATTTTACCAAAATCAATGTTACAAATCGTTCAGACGCATCTTGAACATTACAAATTACGCGCAAAAATCGAATTTGCCGAAGTTGAAAATGCCCCTATTACACAATTTTTAAAACCGACAACAATTAGAACGCCATGGATTTTGCCTGAGACCAGTGAACACTTTATCCCACAAGCGTTAAAACTCGATGAAATTGGTGGAGTGAGTTTTACAAAAGGCTGTTACACAGGGCAAGAAATCGTCACGCGAACGCATTATTTGGGTGAAGTGAAACGCCAATTAACACTTGCCATGTGCGACCCAATTGCAACAATTGAAACAGATTGTTCAATTGTTGATGAAAATGATGAAAAAGTAGGAAATGTTTTGTTAGCGCAAGTTCGCAGTTTGCCGCGTAAGGTAAAAGATGCGATAACAGACGAAGTTGAAACGACAACAATCAATAAAATGTTGGTTTTATGCGTGTTAAACATTGAAGTGACCAATCTAACATTACGATTAGAAAATGAAACACGCGATATTTTAAAAATTATTGATGGGCGAAAATCATGAATGAAGCAGCATTACGTTTTCGTAGATTAGGAATGTTGACGATTTGCGCGGTGTATATCGTTATTTTGGCGGGTGGAATTGTTCGAGCTTCTGGAGCTGGAATGGGATGTCCTGATTGGCCGACGTGTTTTGGTCAATGGATTCCACCAACGTCTGAAGCGCAATTACCGCCAAATTATCATGAAATTTATGCCCAACGCGGTTATGAAAATACCGAATTTAATCCTGTTAAAACGTGGACGGAATATACAAATCGTTTAGTTGGGATGACGATTGGATTTTTGATTTTTTTAACCGCTTGGTCGTCACGGATTTATTTGAAAACTGATAAACCTGTTTTTTATTTAGCGATTACGGCGTTTTTATTGGTTGGTTTTCAAGGTTGGTTGGGATCAACGGTGGTTTCAAGTAATTTAAATCCGCTCAAAATTACGATTCACATGGTTGTCGCGCTGATTATTGTCGCGCTGTTGATTTACACGATTACCCGTTCACAACACGAAAGTTTTGCGCCGATTGATTTGAGTGTTTTACCTGAAAAAGTGCCGAAAGTATTAAATACCGTTTTGATTATGACGTTGATTCAAATCACAATGGGAACGCAAGTGCGTGAAGCTATTGATTTTATTTCGCATGATTTAGTCGTTGAACGGCAATTTTGGCGCGAGGACTTTCCGATAATTTTTTATGTTCATCGCTCGTTTTCGTCACTGATTTTATTTACAAATGCGTGGTTGGTTTGGCGACTTAGACAAAATGTTGAGAAAAATCATCCGATTGTGAAAGCAGGTGTTTTGCTTTTTGGTTTGATTGTAACGGCGATTTTAGCAGGTGTCAGTTTAGATCGTTTAGGAATGCCGCCCGTTGCACAACCGATTCATTTGTTAATGGCAAATCTGATTTTAGGAACGCAATTTTTTATGTGGGTGGCATTGCGTTACAGCGTGAAAAATCACGCAATCGCTTGAGCATCAAATCCTAATTCCTGAATTTCAAGCGCGAAATTTTGCATAATTTCGGAAGCCATTGGTTTTAAATCAATGGCTTCTGGCTGATGTGAAGGACGTGCCAACGTGTAAATTGTAACATTTTTAATGGCTGTTTTCGTGCGAATTTCAGCCAAAAATGTTAAAAATCCTGCTTTTTCAGATTCTAAAAATCCTCGTTGTTGATAATCCACCAAACAAATTTGAATTTTTGTTTCACAAATTTTCGATGTTAGCGTGATATTTTTCAAAATGGCTTCATTTGTTTGCGCTGAATTATTGACAAAACCACGTCCTTCATTCGTTGCACTGTCCATTTTGAACCAAATTTCACCGCCAAAATTCGCCAAAATAGTTAAACCTTTTTGCACTGTTTTACGATGAATTAAACTGCCGTTTGTAATCAAAACAAAGTGACTTTTCGGAAAAATCCCGTTTTCGTTCGCAATATCGCCAATAATTTGAATTGCTTGGTCAAAATTTGCCAAACTTGTTGGTTCACCATTTCCCGCAATCGCAATATCTTTAATTACACGTTGTTCTTCAGGAACTTCCATTTGATCATAAAAATCACCGTGCAACACATCATCCAAAAACAAACGTAATTCTTTCGCCAACAAATTTAAATCGATTTCAGGTGCTGCACCAAGTTTTAAATCAGGCACTTGGCAATAAATGCAACGCCAATTACAAGCGTTATTTGTGTTGAAATTGATACCAATCGACAAACCGCCTGCACGACGTGAAAGAACAGGATAAATATAAGTTAAATTTGTGACATTTCGATTGTGATTAGTGACAGTAAGTTTTGACATTGAAATAATTGACGGAATTGACAAGATTTTCAAAGTATAGCACAGCAAAAAAGCCACTATTTTTTGTATGATATAATTTCGCGAGGCGTAACTGGCTTAGTTACGTTGATAATTCAAATAATAAAAACTAAAAAAATTAACGAGGAAAACATCATGTGTTGGAGTGGTGAAGCATCAGGTGTACTTGCTGCTGTCGGTTTAGGAACGGCTTATTACATTGCAAAAAAAGGGGAATCAAAAGAACTTTGGATTCCGTTAACGTATTTCGCGTTGATGGAATTATTACAAGCATTTACCTATGTTTATATTGATTTGTGCGATAACCCGAATAATCAAATTCTGACGATGCTGGGATATTTACACGTCGCGTTTCAACCATTTTTTGCAAATATGGTGGCAATGTATTTCATTCCAGAAAGTGTGAAATTGAAAATTCGGACTGCTGTTTATACGCTTTGTGCAGCAGGTTCGATTTTGATTTTATTTAAAATGTATCCATTTGCGTGGGCTGGAGAATGTGTGATTGGCACAGAAGGTTTCTGTGGTCCTCATATTTGTTCTGTTTCGGGCGCGTGGCACATCGCATGGCAAATGCCGCTAAATGGTCTTTTATCGCATCCGATTGAATGGTTATTTAATTTTAATTGGGGCTTGCACGTTTTGGCGTATATTTTGGTGGCATTTATTTTGCCAACGCTTTACGGTTCATGGAAATTTGTGTTGTTTCATTATTTCATGGGACCTTGGATTTCAGATATTACGACTGATGACCCGAATGAATACGCGGCAGTTTGGTGTTTGTTTTCAATTGCGCTTTGCGTGTCCGTCATTAAATCGCCTGTGCGAAAATATCTACATGTCACAAATTGGCCTTTCTATCACAAAACGATTGGCGATTCGTTGTAAAAATACAAAACCGTCAATTTCAAAAATTGGCGGTTTTTATTTCTCTTTTCAATTCAAATAATTTGTCGTAATTTAACAACAATAAAATTGATTGAATATCTAAATTAAATAAAAAAACTTTTTTATATCAATTGATTAGATTGATTCTAAATGAAATTTAGACGATTGAATTTTCGTTGTCAATTTTTACGAAAATTTATCGTGTAATAGTTCAATTTATCGAAATAACTCGCTGTTTTTCTTGAAAATCGATTTTTGAAATTTTTGTATTTTTAGCGATTCACAACAAAACAACATCATTTTGCAAATCGCCAACAAAACGTCTATGATTGTGTACATAAAATTTATTTTTAACCCATAACCCCGCGATTTCAAATTTCAAAATGACGAACGAAACTCAAGCCGTTTTAGACAATTCAAAATCGTTGTACGATTTGTCCGACGATCAATTTCAAGCGCATTTACTTGAAGGCGTTTCCCGTACTTTCGCGTTGACGATTCCACAACTCCCCCAAGCCTTATTTCCTGCGGTCGCAAATGCGTATTTGCTTTGTCGCATCGTCGATACGATTGAAGATGAAGT
>CAIVBX010000134.1 GCA_903904275.1 uncultured Pseudomonadota bacterium | reverse complement strand
GCTTTGGTGAAATTGGTCACGTCTTCAACGGTGCGAAGTTTGTTTGCCCAAATCATTTCTTCAATCATCACCGCGTCGATAGCAAAACATTTACAAATCAACGCGCCTTCTTCGTGGTCATCTTTCCATTCTTCGCCGCGATAATTCGCTACTGCCGCTTGCAAGGCTTCACGTCCCATGACTGAACAGTGCATTTTTTCAGGCGGCAAACCGTCTAATTGGTTGGCAATATCTTGGTTGGTGACTTTTAACGCTTCGTCTAAGGTCATGCCTTTGATGATTTCGGTTAAAACCGATGATGACGCAATTGCCGAACCGCAACCAAACGTTTGAAAGCCTGATTCTTCAATTACTTCGGTTTCAGGATTCACTTTCAACGTCAAACGCAACGCATCGCCGCAACTAATCGAACCGACTTCACCAATCGCATTGGCATCAACCACCGCCCCTGCATTTTTAGGTGTGAAAAAATGTTCTTTAACTTTATCTGAATAATCCCACATGGCGGTTTCCTCTTAGTGTGAGTGTGGTGTGCAAGATTTAGAATCGCCACCGTTGTTATTGGTTGAAAACGACGTGCCGCAAGCGCAACTTTTTACCGCATTCGGATTGGTGAATTTAAAACCTGAACCTTCAACGCTATCGAGGAAATCCACGGTCATGCCATCGAGTGAAGGCATACTTTCAGCGTCCACGAAAACTTTAATTGCGCCGTAATCCATCACAGAATCGTTTTCGCCCGCTTCGGCTTCAAGGCGCAAACCATATTGCAGACCCGAACAACCGCCGTCTGTGACTTCGATTCGCAAACCGCCTGTGGGTTTGTCTGAATTGGCGATAAAACGCTCTACAGCTTTAATTGCGCCATCGGTTAATGTAATCATTTGAATCTCCTAAAATGGTTTGGCATTGATTTTGTAGTTAAACGATGCAACCTGTATGCCATGCAAAAATTCAACGATAAGCCATTGAAATTATTTGAATTTAAAACAGGTTGTCACACAAAACGGCAAGCTATTTCGGACAATTGGAAGGTTTTTGTCGGGTTTGCTACAAAATGACACAGGAGAACGAAATGAACGTAGAAGATTTAGATTTAGGCGATGTGGTTTATGCGGCGCACGCGATTTTAGATGATGGCTCAATGCCTGAAGCGCAAGAAGGTGAAGTGCTTGCCGAGGCGGGAAGTCGCGGCGTGATTGTGATGAAAGGGCATCATGAAGAAGAACCCACTCGCACCGTTTTTTTAGTGCGTTTTGAAGATAAAGAATTGAATTTGGGCAATCCGATTGGCTGTTGGGCTGAGGATTTGGCGGTTGGTTAGATTTGAAACAGGCATAAAAAAGCCCTCAAAATTGTTAAAGATTCGAGGGCTTTTAGTTTAGATTTCAGGCACGTTTAGGCTATCAAGAAAAGACACTGCTTTGTTGTAGTCGTTAGAATTTTGCAGAATCATTGAACCGTTTGCGTTTGATGAGGTACATTCGTTTTTCTAATGTTGAGCTGAGAATTTAAGTTGTAATTATTGATTTTGCATGATGACAACGTAACGATTATGTTACTGGTGGCGATTAAAAGCCCGTTGGAGTTTGCCGCTCGCAGGGCTTTTTTTATGCCCAAAATTTAAAGTCGTGGGCGTTAAGCGACTGATTTTGTGTAATAACAAGCACAAAAGCATCAAATGCCAAGCCACGAAACGACATTAAATTAACTTTCATTCGCGGCGAGTTGGGAGGCGAAGGACGAGCGCACGACGGGGCGGTTAATTCAAGACTACTTTTCCGAACGAACTAAACGAACAGCATTAAGAACTTTCTTTGATTTCACATAACTGGTTCCCAAGTCAAAATTAACATTCCAAGCATC
>CAIVBX010000133.1 GCA_903904275.1 uncultured Pseudomonadota bacterium | reverse complement strand
GGCTAAATACTTGGGGTTCGGGTCGCTTTTTGGGGATTGCGGAGGATTCGGAATACTTAGCGGGGATGATTCAATCGAAATTGTGAGCATCAGGCTCTAAAGATTTTGTGAGGTAGATTTTAATTGGGTACAGATGGATTTGTACCTGATTAAATAATGAGAAATACGTTCCAATACCACTCAAAATAAGTCAAAATAAGTCGAAATAAGTCAAAATAAGTCGAAATAAGTAAGATGAATAAAATAATGAAAACTAAAATATATTTTTCTGAATCCTTTGTGATTCGTGCTGGTGAGAATATGCGTAAAAGATTTTCTTCGCGGGATGCTAATCCAGTGGATATTTCTTGGGTTGGTAAAAATAGCGTTAATAAAAGCGTATTAGAATTGAGAACTGCATTTAAAAAAGCAGCTGAACAAATTGGTTAAAAGATGTCTGATTCCAGCTACAATTACATTTATAACAAATTAGTTGACGATAAAAATGACATTTTCGGCATCATTGCGTATTCCGTTTATAAAAGACAGAAAATAGAGTACCTAGACAAATTTAAAGCAGAACATGGTCGAGAAGCGACAAAAGATGAATTAGAACATTTCAAAGAAATTTCAAATAGTGAGACACAACTTGAGTTTTACAATACGCAGGCTGCTCATTTGGCAAATGCGTTTTTAAGTGAGGTTTTGTCTGACCGTATTGAAGAACTAGATAAAAGTTTTCATGAACACTTGAACACTCAATTGTTAAAATCAAAAAATGGATTTTCGTACGGTGTTTATCAAAGTATTGTTGGTTCAGTGTTCTTTGTATTACTCGTTGGCGTAATTGTATTTTTTTCGTGGAGTCTAAATCAGGGTTTAGAAAACGCAGTTGAATCTGCTTTTGGCATAACAATAACGCATAATGAAAAACAATCACCTTAAATAGATTGCTAACATAAAAAGCCCTCGAACCTTTCAACAGTTTCGAGGGCTTTTTTATAAGCTAAACCAACTCCCCAGCCATATTCCCCAATTTCTTAAACGCCAATTCCAACCGCTCATTCCAAGGCACAGCGCAACTCAAACGAATAAAATTGCCGTATTTCTTTTGAGTTGATGAAAACAACGCACCTGGTGCAATCGTAATACCTTCAAGACTGGCGCGTCGGTGCAATTCCATCGTATCGACGCTTTCAGGTAATTCCACCCACAACGCAAAACCGCCTTCGGGTTGCGTGACTTTCGTGCCTTCGGGGAAAAATGAACTGACTGCATTCACCGTGCGAGCCACATTGCACGCATATTCTTTTCGAACGTGACGTAAATAACGGTCATAACCGCCTTGTTCTAAGAAATTCGCCACGATAAGCTGATTCAATGTCGGTACAGCTTGATGCAACATGTATTTTAAATTTTCAATTTTGGCTTTGTAACGACCTGGCACAAGCCAACCAATACGCAAACCTGGTGATAAGGTTTTTGCAAATGACGAACAATACAACACTTCACCTTGCTTACTCCACGCGCTCGCAATTGAAGGACGTTTTGAACTAAAACCTAAATCACCATACACATCGTCTTCAATCAACGGAATTTTATGTTTTTCAAGCAACGTCACGAGATTTTGTTTTCGTTCGTCTGACATACACGAACCGAGTGGATTGTTGTAATTGGGAATAATCAAACACGCTTTCACCGACCATTGTTCGATGGCAAGTTGTAACGCTTCGATAGAAATGCCGTCACGCGGATGCGTTGGAATTTCAATGGCTTTCATGCCGCACGATTCAATCACTTGCAATAAACCGTAAAAAGTTGGCGATTCAATCGCAATCACATCGTCAGGTTCGCAAATGGCGAGTAATGCTAATCGCACCGCGTCTCTTGCGCCATGTGTAATCACAATATCATCGGGCGTAATCGCGCAATTGAGTTCAACCATTCGTTTGGCGATTTGACGGCGCAAGGCTTGATTTCCAAGCAGTTCATCGGTGTCAAAACATTGTTTGCTGAATTGGCGTAACACTTTGCCCGATGTTTGTTGCAACGCATGGGTGGGCAATAAATCAGGATGCGGCACGGAAGAAGCGAGATTGATTTTATACGGGTCTTTTGCCGCCCAAAGAATTTGCCGTGTGAGTGATTGCCCTGTGACTTTT
>CAIVBX010000132.1 GCA_903904275.1 uncultured Pseudomonadota bacterium | reverse complement strand
TATTGTCGGTGATGCGCGTTATGAAATTCGGCGATTAACAGGTAAATACGATTTAATTATTCACGATTGTTTTACGGGTGGTTCTGAACCAGCGCATTTATTAACTGTTGAAACGTTGAAACAATTACAAGGTTTGCTCACAGAACAAGGCATTTTAGCGGTAAATTTTGTCGCCTTTGCGAGTGGCAAACAAAGCGCGTTAAATACCGTCAGCAAAACATTGGAACAAGTTTTCCCGCAACAAATTTCTTTTATCTCTGAACCGAACAAAGATTTTAATGATTTTATTTTTCTAGCTTCAGCGCAACCGTTTGATATTCATAACGAACGGTTAAAAATTGAGCAACAAGCGTGGTTACAAAATCGTTTGTTTCCAATTGGCAGCAAAGACGGTGTGATTTTGACCGATAATTTTAATCCGCTTGAACATTTACAAACTGCAAAAGCTGAAAAATATCGTCATTTCTTGATGGATATGTTTGGCGAAGAGTTATTTGTACGATAAACGCAAAATTTACAATGAGAAAATAACATGAACTGGAAAGGCATTATTTTAGCGGGTGGCGCGGGAACACGTTTGCATCCAATTACGAAAGCCGTTTCAAAACAGCTTTTGCCTGTGTATGACAAACCGATGATTTATTATCCGTTGTCGGTGTTGATGTTGGCAGGAATTCAAGATGTTTTAATTATTACCACGCCCGAAGACGCACTGAATTTTAAAAATTTACTTGGCGATGGTTCAGATTTTGGCATTCGCATTGAATACGCCGTGCAACCAAAACCTGATGGTTTAGCACAAGCATTTTTAATTGGCGAAGAATTTATCGGCGACAGCAATACTTGTTTGGTTTTGGGCGACAACATCTTTTTCGGGCAAGGTTTTTCAGCAAGTTTAAAACAAGCCTTAGAACGTGAAACTGGCGCGACCGTTTTTGGTTATCAAGTGAAAGATGCCGAACGGTTTGGTGTGGTGGAATTTGATGCTGATTTCAAAGCAATTTCAATTGAAGAAAAACCGACGAAACCGAAATCGAATTATGCCGTCACAGGGTTATATTTTTATGATAACCGCGTAGTTGAAATTGCCAAAAATATCAAACCGTCAGCTCGCGGCGAACTCGAAATTACCGAAGTAAATCAAACGTATTTGAATGATGGCGCGTTGAATGTTGAAATTTTTGGACGCGGTTTTGCGTGGCTCGATACAGGAACGCATGACAGTTTGCTTGATGCAGGACAATTTGTGCAAACAATTGAACATCGTCAAGGCTTGAAAGTCGCGTGTTTAGAAGAAATTGCTTTCAATAACGGTTGGTTGACAGCGGACGATTTAAAAATTCGTGCGGCAGGATTATCAAAAACGGCTTATGGCGCGTATTTGTTGGAATTGAGCAAACTTTGAACATTTTTTATTTGCATCCTGAACCTGAAATCTGCGCTCAACAGCACGTTGACAAACACGTTGTGAAAATGATTTTGGAATACGCGCAATTACTTTCGACGGCGCATCGTGTTTTAGATGGTTCAGAAATTTTGACTATTTCAGGTTCAGGGCGAAAAGTAAAACGGTGGAAATTACCTGATGAACGAGATGAAATTCTATATGAAGCCACACACATTCAACACCCGTCCGCAATTTGGACGCGCCAAAGCAATGAAAATTATGTTTTTTTATGGCAATTGTTTTGTTGTTTGTTGAATGAATACACGTTTCGTTATGAAAAAATTCACGCGACAAAGCGTTTATTGAATCCATTGCAAAATTTGCCGAATGGGATTTTGTTGAAAGGATTTACTGAACCTACGCCAGCAATGCCTGATAAATACAAGGTTTTAGAGGATTCAATAACCTCGTATCGAAATTATTATCAAGGTGAAAAAACGCGGCTGTTTTCGTGGAAAAGGCGGGAAAAACCTGATTGGATTTTGAGTGAAAAGTTCAAAGATTGAACTTTTCACCTGAATTTTTTTATTTTTGCTCTGTGTTATAGCGTTCAACACTATCTACAATTTCTTTTTTAGCTTCTTCAATACCGAACCAGCCTTCAATTTTGACCCATTTTCCATCTTCTAAATCTTTGTAATGCTCAAAGAAATGCGAAATTTTTACAAGTGTAATTTCTGGAATATCATCATAACTGTGAACTTTTTTATAAAATGGTGTGAGTTTATCAACAGGAACGGCTAATACTTTTGCGTCTTCGCCTGATTCATCCGTCATTTTCAACACGCCAATTGGACGGCATTTCACCACACAACCACTTAGTAATGGTGCTGGTGCAATCACTAACACATCAACAGGGTCGCCATCGTCAGAAAGCGTTTGTGGAACGTAACCGTAATTGGTTGGATATTGCATTGCCGTTCCCATAAAACGGTCAACTGTTAAAATTCCCGTTTCTTTATCAACTTCATATTTTACAGGGTCGCTGTAAGCGGGAATTTCAATAACAACGTTAATTTCGTCAGGTAAATTTTTGCCAGCTGGCACTTGTCTTAATGACATAAAATCCTCATTTTTAGGGTTAAAGTTCGTGAATTCGGGCATTATACCAGACTTACGTTGTGCTTTTTAACGAGGAAATCAATGCAAGGTCGTTTAGAAAAAATGGTGTCACATCATGACACGCCAATTCGTTATGAATTAGTGTTAAATCATCAGCGCGTACCGCTGAATAATTTCATTGGTCAAACCGTAACACTGAAACATACAGGAAATTTGTATTGTTTGCATTGCAATATGCCGATGAATAAAAGTTTTAATCAAGGCTATTGTTATCCTTGTTTTTCACGGCTTGCTCAATGCGATATGTGCATGATGAAACCTGAAACCTGTCATCACGCTTTTGGAACATGCCGCGATTCAAAATGGGCAGAATCGTTTTGTTTTCAGCCGCATATTGTTTATTTATCAAATACGAGCGGTTTAAAAGTTGGAATTACGCGCCACACCCAAATCCCAACACGTTGGATTGACCAAGGCGCAATTCAAGCGTTGCCAATTTTCAAAGTCACATCACGCCGAATGTCAGGATTGATTGAAACGTTATTTGCCAAACATATTGCCGATAAAACGCAATGGCAACGAATGCTTAAACACCAAATTGAACCATTAAATTTAATCGCAGAACGTGACAAATTGTTAGCCATTTGTGCCGATGAATTAAATCAATTCAATGAAAATGAAATCGAATTTTTATCCGATGAAAATGTGGTTGATTTGAATTATCCGATTGCGATTGCACCATTAAAAGTAAGTGCGTTGAATTTCGATAAAACGCCGCACATTTCTGGTGTTTTAAATGGGATTAAAGGACAGTATTTAATTTTTGATAAAGGCGTTTTGAATATGCGGAAATTTGGTGGTTATGAAATTAAATTTACAACATCATAATCGTAAAAAAACCCCACAAACGGCAAAGCGTTGTAGGGTTTTATTTTCAATAAAAACGAAAATTAGGCTTTTGCTGTTTCGATAATTTTATTGAATGAATCAATGTGTGCTTTGCCTGTTTGAACCAAGTTTGCACCAATTTCAACAAGCAATTGGCATAACGCTGAATTTTTATACACTTGCATTCCCAAATAACCGACAACAGGAACAGCAACGACCGCACCGATAATTCCACCTAAACCGAAAAGCGATAAGAATTTAATCAACATCACAATCGCATCTAATGGCAATAAAATCATGGCAAATGTGTAAGCCAACACCATAAATGTGAATAAAACGAAAACGGCAAATTGAAACAACCGAATTAAAGCGACGTTAATTTTAACTTTGTTCATGTCTATTTTTCCTAAAATTGATTTTTTATTTTTGTGTGAAAAGCCACGAAATAACGGCGGCTTATGTGACAAGTTTAATTCATTTCACTTTTAAATGGTACAACGCCGAAATATCGCAATCTCCAAACCCCTCCGCGATTAACCGTTCGTAATCTAATCGGGTTTGTGTTGTGAGTGGCAGCGAAACCCCCGCTTTTTCAGCCATTTTTTCGCAAATTTCTAAATCCTTATGATGTAACGCCACTTTAAAACCTGAAAGAAAATTGCCATTTGTCATTGTTAAACCGCGTCGTTCTAAAAACCAATTTCCTGCTGCTCCCACTGAAATCACATCAATAATTTTTTCCATCGGCAAATTTTGGGTTTTAGCAAAAGCCAATGCTTCCGTTACTGCTTGATTGATACCCGCTGCCATAATTTGATTAACGGCTTTCGTTGCTTGCCCAGAACCTGTTTCGCCAATATGAACAATGCGCGTTGCCATCGATTCTAAAATGGGACGTACTTTTTCTAACACGGCAGCATCTCCTCCAATCATCATCGCTAACGTCCCATTGTTTGCGCCTTCTACACCACCCGAAACGGGCGCATCCAAAAAGCTCACGTTTTTATAAGCCAAAATCGACGCGGCTTTTTTTGCCGTTTCACTACTTACGGTTGAAAAATCAACCACAATTGAATTTGACCGAATGGTTTTAGACAGCGTGCGAATTACGTCTAGCAAATCTTCATCACGCGAAACACATACGCAAACTACATCAACATTTTTGGCTAATTCTTCAACAGAAAGTGCCATTTTTACGTTGAAATCAGGGGTGAAATTTTGCGCTTTTTCTGGCGTTCGATTGAAAATGAAATGCAAAAAACCAGCTTTCGCTAAATTTTTTGCCATGCCTTCGCCCATTGCACCCAAACCAATAAATCCCACTTTTAACATAATTTTTTCCTCTTTAATGTGGTTAAAATCCTATTTTGTACCGCTTGCATTTCCTAAAATTAAAACTGGTATATCCTGTGCTTTAATTCTACTTGAGAAATTTAGCTTACGCTTTTTTGACGATAATCATTAGAAACAATCAAGTTTATGCTTTTTTTGTCGATAGATAACAGCGCAGTAATCAACTTCCTTTTTATTTTTAATTCAATGGTATTTTTATTATGGGACTCATTAAAAAAACATCAAATGCTTCTAACACAGGCAGAGTAACAACCTCACCATCAAGTGCCGCAATAAATCGTGATGCCGAAGCGCAACGTAAAAAAGCGCGTACTTTCGCCAAACAACAACAAGCGGCTGAACGAGTTGCCGCTGCGACAAGTCAATTATCTTCAGGTATTAACGAAGCTGCTTCTGCTGCCGAAGAATTAAAACGTGCCTCTGACCAAATTGCCGCTGGCGCAGAAGAAGCATCAGGCGCAGCCGAAGAATCTACCGTTGCGTTAAAACAAGTCGTTGGCGCAATTGGTCGTCAATTGCAAAGTTCAGATATGAGTCAAACCAAAGGTGAAAATACTTATAACCTAATTGGAAAAGTTTCTGCTGACATTAAAGATTTAATTAGCAATGTAGGTTTAGCCGCAAAACGTCAAGCTGAATCCGTTGGAATGGTCAATGAACTCGAAAGCCAAGCGGCAAACATTGGTGACATCGTCAAAGCGGTGGCGCGTATTGCTGACCAAACCAATTTGTTGGCACTGAATGCTGCAATTGAAGCAGCAAGGGCTGGACAGCACGGAAAGGGTTTTGCTGTTGTCGCAGATGAAGTCAGAACGTTAGCGGAAACATCAGAAAAAAGTGCGAAACAAATTCAAGAATTAGTCGGTCAAATTCAAAAAGAAGTCAAAGTCATTGCAGACGGCATTAACACGTCAGCGAAAACTGTTGAAAGTGAAGTTGAAAATGGACGTTTAATTACAGAGCAATTAGAAAAAATTGGCTATTCAAGTTTAGATGTTCTGAAAGGAATTCGAGAAATTGCCACAGGCGCCCAACAATCCGTAACCGCATCACAACAAGCTCTCATCGGTTCAGAAGCCATTGCAACTGCGGCTGAACAACAATCAGCAGCGGCTGAAGAAGCCAGCAAAACCGTTGATGAACAATCACAAGCCTTGTCAGAATGTGAACAACTAGCACAAGGTTTGTCAGAATTAGCCGAAGATTTAAAAACATCAACTGATATTGCAAAAAGTGCTGAAGAAGTTGCCGCCGCTGCTGAAGAATTATCGTCAGCTGTTCAAGAAATTAACCGTTCTAGCTCACAAATTATGCAGGCTATTAACGAAATTCGTGACGGTGCGCGTTCACAAGCTGCCGCAACAGAAGAATCTGCTGCTGCATTGATACAAATTCAAAAAGGTTTAGATATTGCACAAGAAAAAAGCAACCGTGGTTTAGAAACGGTGTCAGAAATGCAACTCTTACTTAGTACCAACAAAAAATCTGTTGATGCCTTAATTACAGGTATCAACAACTCTATGGCAAGTACGCAAGAAAGTATTCAACAAGTAACTACCTTAGAATTATTATCACGTCGAATTGATAAAATTGTTGACGCAATTGCAACAGTTTCTATTCAAACCAATATGCTTGCTG
>CAIVBX010000131.1 GCA_903904275.1 uncultured Pseudomonadota bacterium | reverse complement strand
ACGAACGCGGATATTTGCAATTTTGTTAAAGCATCAACAAACGGCGAAAAAACAGATGTCGATTTAATCAACCAATTACTTGAAGAATATGTGTCGAAATATACGGTTTATGACGACATTATTATTTTGGATACGAAAGGCTGTGTTTTAACACGATTTGACCGTGATAAAAGTGACGTGAATCAAAAAATCACTGATGCGATTATCGGAAAAACGTTAAATTCGATTGATGATTATGTTGAAACATTTGGTAAAACGATTTTAAGACCTGACGTTGAACGCCCATTGATTTATTCAAAACGTATCGTGGATTCGGTTGATGAAAGTGTTATCGGTGTGCTTTGTTTATCATTTCGTTTTGATGATGAAATGGCGGGCATCTTTCGGAATTTGCAGAAAAAAGGCGACCGCGCTGTCATGCTGCTTTTGGATGCAAATTCAACTGTGATTGCAACTAGTGATTATGACCATGTTCCGCTTGGACGGGAGATTGAAATGGTCGAAAGCAAAGATGACTACAACGTCACCTATTTCGCAGGACGCGATTATTTAGCTGTTACACATCGTGGTCGTCCGTATCAAGGTTACGCGGGACAAGAATGGTATGGTCACGCAATGATTCCGTTGCAGTCCGCATTTGGTTCATCAACATCAGATAAAGAAATCACTGCCGAAATTCAACGTCATACGGATTTGTCTGCCGAAACATCGGTGCTTATCACGAATGCAGCTGAAGGAATTAACAAATTTTTACATCGTGTTATTTGGAATGGTCAAGTGATGGCAACCAATCAACACGGTAATTTAATTTCGTTAAAAGCGATTTTGCGCCAAATTCGCTCGATGGGAGGACGCACCGCGCAAGTGTTAGGTGGTTTTAGTCAAAGTTTGCACAGCACCATGATTACATCTGAATTGCAAAATGCAGAATCGATTGCATGGCGCATGATTGATATTATGGATCGTAATCTTTATGAACGTAGTAATGATTGCCGCTGGTGGGCATTAACCTCGGAAATTCGCCGCATTTTGTCACAAACAACACTCACCGCAGATGACAAAAAGAAAATTCAAGAGATTTTGAGTTATATCAACAAACTTTACACTGTTTATACGCGACTTTTCATTTATGACACGAAAAAAGTCATTGTGGCAGAATCGAATTTGCACAACGATTCGATTGTTACGGTGGATAAAATCGTAAATGCGGCTTATGCACAAGAAACCTTTTCTTTAACGTCACCGCAAGAATATCGGGTTTCTGTTTTTGAAGACACTTGGTTATATGACGGGAAACCAACTTACATTTACAACGCCGCTATTCGCCATATAAATGATTCGAGCAAAATTGTGGGCGGCATTGGCATTGTGTTTGATTCTGCGCCCGAATTTCAAAATATGCTTGAAGATTGTTTGCCCGAAAAAGAAGGAGCTTTTGGCTTATTTGTTGAACGTCCAAGCTGTCGGATTGTGTCGTCAACGGATGAATCAATCTATAAAAAAGGCGATGTTTTTTACATGGCTTCTGAATTTTTTGCTTTATCACAAGGCGAAGGTAAATCTAAAATTCTTTTACTGAATAAAAAATACTATGCCGTAGGTTGCCATTCTTCACGCGGTTATCGTGAATTTAAAACAACGGGAGATTACGTTAATGATGTTTGTGCATTAGTATTTGTTCCGATTGGTAAGAAACAAGAAACTGAAAACGTTAAACGTGATGCGATTATTTATCCACAAGAAGTTATCGGTGGCGAAACGGTTGATTTAGCGACATTTTATATTGGTAATGAAATTTATGCGTTTAATGCCGCCGATGTCTTGGAAGCGGTCGATATGTCGTTGATTAACAGCTTACCTGGTGTTAAGTCGTACATTATTGGTAGCGTTATTTACACAGATAATCTCGAAGCCAATCACCAAAAAATTCCCGTTGTCGTTGTTGACGGTCGTATTTTAACGAATCAGCCATTAAGCAAAAGTGAAACGGGAGCGGTTATCATTGTTAAAACACAAGATGGTCCAATTGGCTTGTTGGTGGATGAATTGGATGCGATTGTGAGTTTTGAAAGAAAACATATTCAATCGGTTAAAGGTTTATTTGCAGGTGATGGCGGATATGTTAAATCGTTAGCGCATATTCCTGACAGCAATTTACCTGGAAGGATGTTGATTGTGTTAAATCAAGATTTAATTCTGAATGAAATTCGCAAACAACAACCGCTTAACAAATTAGAACCTTATCCATAATTTTTACACATATATTTAGGGAAATTTCATGGCTGAAAAACGCTTATTCACTTTACGAGAAAATGACACTGTTTTGTGTGAATTTCCTGTATTTCAAGGCACGGCTGGTGCTGATGTTATCGACATTAAAAATTTGTATGCGAAAACAAAAATGTTTGCTTACGATGCAGGTTTTAATTCCACAGCGAGTTGCGTTTCAAATATCACCTTTGTTGATGATCAAGAAGGACAATTATTTTATCGCGGTTATTCAATTGGCGATTTAGTGGAGCATTGCAGTTTTTTAGAAGTGAATTGTTTGCTTCTTCGTGGTGAATTGCCTTCCGCAGATGAATTACTGACGTTTGAGAAAAAAATTGCCACGCAAACACTTGTGCATGACCAACTTATCAATTTTTTCAAAGGGTTTCGCCGCGATGCTCACCCAATGGCGGTGATGGTTGGTGTGGTGGGGGCGTTGTCTGCGTTTTATCATGATGCGTTAGATATTCAATGCGCCGAAGACCGTGAATTAAATGCGATTCGTTTAATTGCTAAAATGCCAACGATTGTGGCGATGTGTTACAAATACAGCGTCGGGTTGCCGTTTATGCAACCGCAAAGCAAATTAGGTTATGTTGAAAATTTCATGCGAATGTTACTCGCGACACCTTGTGAAGAATTTGAAGCAAATCCTGTTTTAGTTCGAGTGTTAGAAAAATTTTTAATTTTGCACGCCGACCATGAACAAAATGCGTCAACATCAACGGTGCGTTTAGCTGGGTCAAGTGGCGCAAATCCGTATGCGTGCATCACAGCTGGAATTGCTTGTTTATGGGGGTCAGCGCATGGTGGTGCGAATGAAGTTGTTTTAAATATGTTCCAAAAAATTGGCACTCCTGAAAATATTTCAAGCTACATCGAAAAAGCGAAAGATGAAAATGACGATTTCAAATTGGCAGGTGTTGGACATCAGGTTTATAAAAAATATGACCCCCGCGCGAAAGTAATGCGCGAATTGTGTTTTGAAGTGTTGGGTGAACTGAATTTATTGGATGATCCATTATTTCAAACAGCGTTAGAAATTGAACGCATTGTTTTAGAAGATGCCTATTTCGTGAGTCGAGAACTGTATCCAAAAATTGATTTTTATTCGGGAATTTTATTGAGAGCGTTAGGTATTCCGACAAATATGTTCACCGCGATTTTTGCAATGGCGCGTTCAATCGGTTGGATTGCTCAATGGGATGAAATGATTTCTGACCCGAATCAACGCATTGGCAGACCCCGCCAGCTTTATCGTGGTGTACCAGAACGTCATGTTTAATAATCGTATGAATTAAATATGTGGTTACAAACAGGTTGCAACATTACGTTTGACGTTGATATTCCGACACCATTTATTTTGATGCTTCGTCCACGAAGTGGCTTGCAACAATGGATTGCGCGTGATTCTTACATTTTAACACCAAGCGTTCCCGTTATTGAATTTACTGATAATTACGGCAATCTTTGTCAGCGTTTAATTGCGCCTGTTGGTGAATTTTCGATTTATACATCTGCCGATATTTTAACGACTGAAAACATAGACGTAGAATTTGGCGCACCGTTTGAAGAAGTGCAAAATTTACCAAATTCAGTGCTGACTTATTTATTACCTAGTCGTTATTGTCAATCTGACCAATTTGTTGAACTTGCTCAAGACATCGTGGTTGATGCAATGCCTGGTTACGACCAAGTTGCGGTGATTGTGGCATGGATACAAAAAAACATCCGATTCAATTCAGAATCACCGCATTTTCAAATTTCAGCGATTGAAGTCAATCAACAACGAGAAGGCGTTTGTCGTGATTTAGCGCATTTGGCTATCGCACTTTGTCGCGGTTTGTGTATTCCCGCTCGAATCGTTGTTGGTTATTTACATGAACTCGAACCGATGGATTTTCATGCGTGGTTTGAGGCGTATGTTGGCGGTCGCTGGTACACGTTTGACCCAACACAGTCAAAACCAAAAGGTGGACGTGTTACGTTGGCGTATGGGCGTGACGCAGCGGATGTCGCAATTTTTAATCAATTTGGTCCTTTGCTGTTACCTCGAAATATCTCTGTCAGCGTTGAATGGTTACGTCATCGATAAAGAATTAAAATCGAAGTTCACTGCTTACATAAAAATAATCGGTATCTTTTTCACCGCCCACAGGTAAAGCGTTAGAAGCCTTTGATGCTATGGGCAAACGAGAAAAATAATCGCCTTTAAACCAATGTTCATAACCCGCTTCAAGTGTCAAATTAGAACGTAACGCCCAACTTGCAGACATTTCAACATCTTGCCCTAAAGAACGTCCTGCGCTTCCTGTTTTATCTTGCAAATTTGCACTGCCTGTCATTGCGCTGCCCGACATGGCATCTTTCGCTTCTGCTAAATACCAAACGTGGTGTTTTAAATTCATTTTGACGTTGTCGAGCGGTTCTGTAATTAAACGCAAACCACCGTATTCCAAATTACTTTGAAACATGGGACCAAATAGACTGGTAATAAACATATTGCTGCGAACACCACTTAAACGGTCAAGCGTATTATTCATGTTGCCATTTGGATTTTTTGTGCCACTTGCGTATTCATATTCTGCCATCAAGCGTGGAAACCAAGTGCTGTTAAATGTATAGCCAACTTCAGCGTGTCCCATATAGGCAAAAAAGTCTTTTAATCCTTTTTCACCTGTTTCAATCGCCGTTTCAAAATCGTAATCGATTACGCCAAGTTCTTGTTTTAGTGTTGCTGTTTGAATCGGTTTTAAATAGGCACGAGTGCCAAAAACAGAAAAGGCTTTATGGTTTTTTTCAGCATCATTATTGTCATTTACGCCAATATAATACGCTTCATTATTTAACCAACTGGTTGTTTTTGTTTCAAAATCTGCGCCCCACATCAATGGGCTTTGATGACTTTCGTCGGCTTGGTACATGGTGCGAGTGACTCGTGACATCATAAATGTCCGAAAACGCCATTTATTTTCAGCTGCTGCAAGCGATAAATGTCCGCCTTCAAAACTGTTTGTGGTTTGTTCAAAACCGTTACGCCCAATAAAACGAGATGATCCTAAATCCATCGAAAATCGACCTAAATCCACATCGCCCCGAATGCCTGTTCCAGCGATATTTTTCATTGAAGCAGATGTAAATAATTGCAATACATCAAATTCATCGGTCATGACATTGCCAGAAAGCATATTTGGACTATCAAAATTTGTGCGTGAATCTTGACCTTCAAAAATTAAGCCAAAATTTTCATTATTTGCACCTAAACGAATCCGTGACTGCATTGGTAATTGTTGATTCGTTCCACTCGCTTCACCAGCTAACCAAGGGTGTGAACTTGACTCAAAACGGGTGCGTTGACTTAAACTAAATTCCATCCATTCAGGTAAATTCAATGCCGCTTTTGCTAAACGATTCCATTTAACTCGATTAGTATTGATAAGCTGCTCGTCAGGTAATTCATGCCATTCTTTACTGTAAAAAGCTTTTTCTGCACGGTCAAAAGCATGTTCCGCTTCCGATACAATCACATTCTCATCTGCATATATGATGATAGGAAAAAAAACCGTTATATGGAACAAGGCTAAATACTTTTTTCTTTTCATTTTGTTTGACTGTTTTTGTTTAAAATTAAAATAAGTATTAGATATTAAGCAATAAACAAGCCTAATTTTTTTAATGACATTTTGAAATTCATTATTTGTCACATATCAACACCAAAAACTCCCTAAAACGTGCAGGAATTATGGATTTTCGTTATCATGATTTGCTGCATAACCCACATAAGCATCAGCAATTAAATCGCTGTAGTGCTTGATTTTTCTAATTTTAAACAACAAAAGGCAAATTATGGCTGGTCATAGTAAATGGGCAAACATTAAACATCGTAAAGCAGGACAAGATGCACAACGGGCAAAAATTTTCACTAAAGTTTTACGCGAATTAAACGTCGCCGTAAAAAGTGCAGGAGTTGACCCTTCAAGCAATCCTGCGTTACGCACAGCAATTGACAAGGCATTGGGCGCAAATATGCGTCGTGACACCATCGACAATGCAATTAAAAAAGCCTCTGGCACATT
>CAIVBX010000130.1 GCA_903904275.1 uncultured Pseudomonadota bacterium | reverse complement strand
GTGAATAGTTGAATTTTAACGGTTCAAAAAAGCACGTTTGAAAACGGGCTTTATTGCATGTGGCAATTTGACGCATCGTGAATTCTGATTTGTTGCCGATAACTGTTTTTTTAAATATTCAACGGAGAAATTTTTATGATTACAACAATTGCCAACACAAACAATCTGTTAACCACAGCCTCGACGTATTCACCAACCAAAGAAAAGGAATTGCACAGTTTTGTTATCAATGACGTATTGACGGCACATGATAAAAAATTAGTCGATGCCGCAACGCTTAAAACGTCAACTGCGCTGAAAGAAGTTAATGAATTAGCGGTACACATTGCGATTGACCGTGAAACAGGCACGCTTTCTGGTGAAGTTGATGAAAATTACATTAACAAACTAATCGCAGAACAAAGTAGTGACAATCATGCAGAAACGATTGCCTCTTCAACATTACAAAAATCATTGGCATTTCTTCAACAAGAACGTGCTGATTTTTTCAATCGAGTTAAACCTGATTTCACCAACATGACACCAAATGAATTTGGTGAGTTGACTAAATCAGGTCGTTATCCAGACCTACCTCCTCTTGTCTTGCCAAAAGGATGGAATCCAACAAAAAATTTCACACAACAACAGCTAGATACTTTTCAAAACACAAAAGTCAACTACATTGAGCTAGTTCAACAGGAAATTGATTTTAACAAAAGCGTTGGGATGCCTACAGATTACTTTGAGAAGCAATTGAATATGATGAAAAATTTTACCGCCTGAAAATAACAAAAAAGCCCGTTTTTAAACGGGCTTTTTTATGTGCGGCAATTTGACGCATCGTAAATTTTCAATTGATTACGCTACAGTTTTTATGTTAATTGTTAACCAAATCGCCCTAAAGAGTTACAACGGGGTTTTATAGTGCTGCTTTTTGGTAAAAAAGTAGCATTCTGAAATCTGTAGGAATTAAATATCACTTGTGTTAAATAATAGTTCAACATTTCAACCATATTGATTTTGAATTCCGTTTTTTCATACAACCGACGACAAGTTTTATATGGATTCCTATGAAAAATGTAAAAGAAAAACGCACTTTATTACATGCAAAATTAACAGCTAGTAATAAAAAACTCGAAGCGGCTAATTTGGGTTTAGATTTGGTGAATGTCCTAAATAAGGCGGCTCTTGTTTATGAAACTGATTTGAATGGTCGTATTATTTTTGTCAACAATCAATTTTCTAGGTTATCTGGATACAGCAAAAAAGAGTTAATTGGCTCAAACGTAAATTTTACAAATTCTAAAATACATTCAGATGACTTTTTTTTTCATTTATGGAAAACAATCAAAGCTGGAAATACTTGGTCTGGAGAAATTTGCAATCACAACAAAGAGGGTGAAACTTATTGGATACAGATAACGATTCTGCCTATTTTTCCTGAAAATAGCGAAGTTAATCATTATAAATATGCTGCAATCGGTTTTGATATTACGGAAAGAAAAAAACTAGAATCTGCTCTACAAAGCAGGGCTTTGCTCCACAAAGTAGAAATCGAAACGACAGATGTGTTTTGTAGAATCAGTAATAGTGGAAATTTTTTAGATGTAAGCAATGGTTATTGCCAACTTTCAGGCTACAGTCGTGAAGAATTGCTAGCCATGAATATATTAAACATGAAAGGGAGTTTATCACTCGGTTTGCAACAATTTAGCCAACTAGTACAAGAAAACGGTAAGACATTCGAAATCGAACTTTATCGTAAAGATTATTCTAAATGGTTAGCTGAAATGACCGTTTCATATTCAAATCTTAATGACGGTAGTTTATTTATATTTTTGCACGATATTACTGAGAAAGTTGAGATGCAACAGCGCGATAAAGTGTTGTGTGAACAAATTGCTCATATGCAAAAGATGGATGATATTGGGCAAATGACCAGTTGTATTGCTCATGATTTTAATAACCTTCTGACCATTATTTTGGGTTTTACGAAATTGGGAATACATTTTAATCAACAAAATGACACAGAAAGTGCAATCCCTTGTTTAGAAAACGTTCAAGTAGCTGCAAATCGAGCTGTTGATTTAGTCAAAAAAATGTTGGTTTTTTGTCGTGAAGATATTGCACAAGCAGATAAAGCAATCAATCCCGCTAAAATTGTCGAAGAAGTAGCAGGTATCAGTGATTTATTACGCGCTGGAATTTCAACTGAAATTTCTCTTCAATTGATAAATATGCTCAATCCTGAATCCTCCTCTATTTTGATTGACCCGACAGCATTACATCAAATTATGACGAATTTGATTGTTAATGCTCGGGATGCTGTCGAATCATCGCCGCACAAAAGTGGATTGATTATGGTTAGTTTATTCCATGATTTAGTAACAAATAATGATACATTTTGTTCCTGTTGTAGAAAAAAATTGGAAGGTAATTTTATTTCCATCGGAATCAGTGATACGGGAACAGGTATCCGCATTGACCAAATAGAACATATTTTTGATTCTTTTTTCACAACCAAAGAAGTTGGAAAAGGGACAGGATTGGGGCTATCTGTTGTAAGCCGTATCGTCCATGATGCAAAAGGTCACATTATTGTTGATTCGACGCGGGGAGTTGGAACAACTTTTTATTTATTATTTTTGCCAAATTGGGAGAAAGCTCACGAGAACGAGATTGCCCTTTTGGCAAATAAAAAAAATGAAAATAATACTAATTTATTAAATTTAAACATTTGTGTTGTTGATAACAATGATGATATTTGTGCTTTATTTTCTAAGGAATTAAAACTGTTGGGCTATGCAGTTGAAACATTTAATAACAGTCTAGTTGCATGGGAAAAGTTTCAAAACAATCCAAATTATTTTGATGTGATATTGACCGATTATGCAATGCCCTATGCCACGGGACTTGATTTAGCAAAATCAATGTTGATCTTACGTCCAGAGTTGCTGATTTTTATCTGTATGGGTGCAAAAAAATTAAAACGTTTCGATTTACCAACAGGTAATATATTTTTACTCGAGAAACCCGTTTTTATCGCTGATGTTGATGAAATGATAAGAAAAAACGTTAATTAAAAAAAATAGTATTCAACTTTTCTGTTTAAGGATAAAAAATGGCTAACATTCTAGTTCTCGATGATGATATTCAAATATGCAATTTAATAAAAATGATTTTGACGATAAATAGACATCAGGTTCGTATAGCGCATGATGGAATAGAAGGCTTAAAACTATATCGACAGCAAAAACCCGATTTAGTCATTACCGATGTGATGATGCCTCATAAAAATGGTATTCAAATTGTTATTGAACTAAAAAAACATGATAAGGAAACTCCTATTATCGTAATGTCTGGTGGTCGAAGAGCCATTACAGCAGACTTTAACTTAGAATCTGTAAAACTTTTAGGTGTTCATGACACGTTAAAAAAACCTTTTACAGATGAACAGTTACTTGATGCAATTAAGACTGCATTACCTTCTCCACGAGTTTTAGCTAAATGAAAAATTCTGATTTTATTGACTATGTATTACAAATTTTGATGTCTAATGAAAAGAATCAAAACTTGTACACCATTCTTAACGAAAAATTACAAGAATTAGGCATTGTAGAATTTATAGAACAAGTCGCTCAACCGTTGACTGCCGCTGTAGGTGAAAAATGGTTTGATAGTTCTATTGATGTATTTGACGAGCATTTCTACACGCAACAAATGAATGCTGTATTGAATAATTGGGTAGCTGATTATTTAAGTAATGAGAACAACATTAACTATCCGCGAATGTTGTTAACAACGTTATCTGGTGAAAAACACGGTTTAGGACTTGCGATGGTTCAGGCTGTTCTTTGTACGCAAAACGTTTTTTGTATCAATTTGGGAACTGAATTACCTATATCGGAATTTGATAAAGTTATTCGGAATTACAAGATAAACATTGTCGGATTATCTTTTAGTTTATTTTTCCCAAAACGCATAATCGTGGCGGGAACAAATCAATTGCGTTCTATGTTACCGCCAGAAGTTGAGTTATGGGTTGGTGGTGAAGGTGTAAAAAACATTCAGGAATTCTCCCCCGAAGTAAAAAAACTCTTTTCGCCTCATGAGATACTAACAGCCCTTAATGAATTCAATAAAATACAACGTAATTGACGTGGAACAGCCGCCTGAAATAACAAAAAAGCCCGTTGTGAAACGGGCTTTTTTCAAACTAATTGTCGCAGAACCGCCATGTGAAATTTAAACGAATGAACAAATATAATCGGTCGGTGTATGAACACGCATTTTAAATTGTGAATTTTCAGGTACGTTGAACGCTTCACCACCTTTTACGGGTTTCCAATCTTCGTTTGGTAATAAAACATCTAATTCGCCGCTTTGGATTTCCATGATTTCAGGCACACCAACATTGAAAACGTATTCACCAGCTTGCATAAAACCTAAGGTTTTTGTTGAACCATCTGCAAATTTCACGGTGCGACTGATGACATTGCCATCGAAATAAACGTTAGCTTTTTTGATAACGGAAACATTGTTAAATTCTGACATGAATTTTCCTTTTTAATTTTTAAGATTGTGATTCTGCTGGAACGTAAATAATTTTTTGTCCAGGGTAATTTGAGCGAATGTTATCGAGAATATGTTGTGTTAATTCAGCACCTTGTTTAACTAAAATAGTGCCTAATTGGTCGCATAAATCGCCTGATTCTAATTTTCCTGGTACTAAATAAACGAGTTTATACAAATTCAATTCGTTATTTTTGATAGGAAAATAAAACACAGGATTGCGTTGCAAAATACCTAAAAAGACTTTCACCAATTCAGGGTCAAGTTCTGCACCGCTCGATTCAGCAGTGAGATGATGAACAATATCCTGAGGAATCGAACGCTCTTCACCAAACATTTCACCGACCATCATGGCATCATATAAATCAGCAACTGCAAGAATGCGCGCTGAAAGTGAAATTTCATCGCCTTTCAAACCATCAGGATAACCTTCACCATTGAATTTTTCGTGATGATGTTGCACGGCATCTAACACATCGGTATGCGTCATGATTTTCGACAACAAAGACACGCCTTCTTTAACGTGACGATGAATTAAATCGACATCCGTATGCAATGTCATATCACGCGAAATTTGAGCAAAATCGACATCCAATTTCAAAAAACCAATATCGTGAACTAAACCAGTAAGAAAAATATGTTTCTGAAAATCGGCTGATAGTCCCAATTCTTTCGCTAATTCCAGCGCGTAACAAGCCACGCGTTTGCTGTGCCAAGCTAATTTTGCATCGGCTTTGCTTTGTGCCAAAAGTAAAATTTCTAATAATCCGCTGTTAATCATGACGTTGCACCCGAATTAAAATTTAAACACGAACAAATGTGTGATTGTGACAAGTTGGACATTCTGGAATTCGACTAGCTGTTTTGAACGCAATATGTTTTTTACATTCGTTACATTCAAATGTTCCCGCAATCGTGATGTCACCACTGGTATATTCATGAGTGTGTGCGTTTTGCTCTAATTTCGCTAATTCAATGCGCGTTTTATCTGCGACACTTAAAAACGCATCCCATGTTAAATTTTCAACCAATTCAATATCAAATTTTAACCATTCCACTAATGAATCATTATCATGAGCAGGCAATAAAACGGCAGCGTGTTCAACATCACGTTTAACCTGATTTGAAACGTGGTCAAGTTCTTCTGCTGTCAATTCACTATTTTCACCGACTTTTTCTTTTGATGTTTCAAACGCATCGGTGAATGAATTTAATGTGTTTTCCATTGTTTCGTGCAAATGCTGCATGAATTCACTGTAAGCGGTAATCAATTTTTCTGTGTTCATAATGTTCCTTAAACGATGTGATTAGCAATTTGCTTATTCTAACTGGTTTAAGTTAAAAAACAGCTTTAATGATTCCAAATCGATTGATCGCGCTACAATTTTTAGGATACATTTTTAACAGAAGCCAAAAGATGTGTCATGAAAAATGGCGAAATGCGGGTTTGGAAGGTACTACGAAAAAAAGCAGCCACACTTCACGGCGACGGGCAGGACTAGCTTGGTTTGCATCACCAGAAAGCCTTATAAAGTATAGCTAACACCTCATAATTTGGAGCGATAATACCGTATTTTAAATTCCGCATGGCATGCTAAATTTAGAAAAAACTTCTTTCAATCATGGCAAAAGAAGGACTAACAATAGAAGAAGGCGCAAAACGTTTCGCAGTAGGGAAAGTGAGTATTTCACGTTGGAAAAACAATCCAGACCCGATATTCAAACGTAAAATTGATATGGATGCGTTAAAAAAAGAGGTTGAACTGAATCCAGATAGCTTTATTTATGAACGAGCCGAGCGTTTTTTTGTGAGCAATTCAGGAATCCGTCGTAAAAAAAGCTCTAAAATATCCTAAAGCCGCCGAATCGTTGCGAATCGAATTTAAGGCTAAAATGGAAAAATACAAATCTGAAGGCAAATCCATGGTTTATATTGATGAAAGTGGATTTTCCCATGAAAGTACCCGTTCGCATGGTTACGCAAAAATCGGTAAACGCTGTTTTGGAACATTTAACTGGCTGGGGAGCGAAAGGACGAACTAATGCGATTGGCGCATTACTCAATGGAGTATTACTGACGGTTTCTTTGTTCTCTTTTAACGTTAATTCTGACATTTTTTATGCTTGGATGACGCAAGATTTGTTACCAAAAGACACCGTGTTAAAAGTCAAGAAATATGAGCAAAATTATCCTGATAAGATTGACGTGTTTTAAGAACACCGAAGCGCAACTGTACTAATTTTCTCATTGCAGCACATAACGCAGAACGTTTGCATTTACCGCGTTCAAGCAATCACAGATATAACGCTTTGACGTGTGGATTGTAACGAGTAGCTGTAATCGCCGCCATGAAAAGAATAGCTCTAATGTGTGATTGCCGCTGCACTGGCACTAAACCAAGATACGCAGTCAGTTTTTCAGCGGTATCAAAATTATGATTATGAATATAACAGCTAACAGATGATTACTGACTTATGGATCGACAGCAGGAATGCTTTGAAGTAATTCCAAATCTTCTTTAAAATTCGCATGGCTGTTTGTGTGGTCATCAATATCTTTTTGAATTTTAGTGAGCTGTGCTTTTAAAAATTCAATTGAATCCGTGATGGATTTCCGAATTAACGCAGGAGTATCAGTTGAATCTGCTTTTTCTAAACGATTATTTTCGCGGATAAGGTCTTGTAAATGGCTTCTCGGAGTTTGAGTAATGCTTGCAAAGTTCGAGCTTCCACTGGGTGAAATCCATATTTGAGGCTGAACTAATGCACCATAACGCGCAAGAACAAAACTATCCATATCATCGGTTTTATTACGAATTGCTAATCCAAAAGCAAAATTGCGTACTTGTGCTGGATTAACAATAAAAACACGAACATCAGCATCATGTAGAGCTGCTCGGCTTGTTGGTGATACACGCCTGTTCCCTCTAAAATGGCGTGCAATTCGTCGTTTGTGACTTGCTGCTTGTTTGTCCAAATTAACAGATTAGAAATTCCTGTTTTGGAATTTATGACGACTTTGGATTTACGTTTATTGTTTGTAACATCCATTAACAAACTGCAATCGTGAAACATCAATTCCGATATAAAACATGACTAAACCCTCATCACAATAAAGTTACCAACTTAGCCCACTTG
>CAIVBX010000129.1 GCA_903904275.1 uncultured Pseudomonadota bacterium | reverse complement strand
GGCAAACGCGGACGCATCGACGCTTTTATTCCGAATTTGTTGCTCGTTGAAATGAAATCAGCAGGCGAAGATTTAGACAAAGCCTATACTCAAGCAACCGAGTATTTTCACGGCTTGAAAAATGAAGAATTACCGCGCTCCGTTTTAGTTAGCGACTTTCAAAACTTGCACCTTTACAACCTCGAAACACACGCGCAGCCCGTAAAAATCAAACTCGCCGATTTAGCCCAGAAAATCGACCACTTTCAATTTTTGGCAGGCTACGAACGGATTGCGATTGAAAACCAGCAGAAAATAATTTGTAAGACAATTGATTTATTCGCAGGCATTGGTGGAATTCGTTTAGGTTTTGAATCACAAGGCTGTGAAAACGTTTTTTCTTCTGAATGGGATAAAGACGCACAAAAAATGTATGAAGCAAATTTTGGTGAAAAGCCACACGGCGACATCAATTTAATCGAACCCAATGTAATTCCAGAGCATGATATTTTGTTAGCAGGTTTTCCATGTCAGCCGTTTAGTATTGCGGGAAAAGGTTTGGGGTTCGCCGATACGAGAGGCACATTGTTTTTTAATATCGAAAAAATTCTCGAAACGAAAAAACCGCGTGCTTTTTTGCTTGAAAATGTCAAACGTTTAACGACTCACGATAATGGTCAAACGTTTGCCGTGATTTTGGAAAAGCTAAAAAATTTGGGCTACACCGTTTATAGCAAAATTTTTAATTCGTTAGATTTTGGTTTGCCACAAAAACGGGAACGGATTTATATCGTGGGTTTTTTACAAGCGGTTCACTTCAATTTTCCAAAACCTTTGGGATATTACAAACCTTTGAACGAATTGTTAGAAAACGATGATGACATTGCACCGAGTTATTTTCTGTCTGAAACGATTAAACAAAAACGTTTGAATGGTGTAAAAGGCTCGCCGCCCTTTCCGTCGATATGGCATGAAAATATCGGTGGTAACATTTCAGCGTTACCTTATTCCTGTGCATTAAGAGCAGGTGGAAGTTATAACTATTTAGTTGTAAATGGCGTGCGGCGTTTAACCGATAGAGAGATGTTGAGATTACAAGGTTTTCCCGATGATTTTAAAATCAATCTACCTTATTCGGCATTGCGAAAAGTCGCTGGGAATTCAGTTTCTGTACCTGTGATTAAAGCGATTGCTGGGGAAATGATTAAAGCGTTAGAAATGCAACAAACCGTTAAACCAGAACCTAAACAACTGCATTTAATCTAAGGCAAAAATGGACATCATTGAAGCGAAACAAGCATTAGACAAAGTCATTGATAAGGCGCGAGTGCATCTTTACAAACCGATTCAAATCGCTGAAATTCTTTACCGTGACAGAACCGAACAAGACATCACACTTTCGGATTTGACAACTTATCGCACAAAATCAAAAAAGTCGCGCGATGTAATTTGTGTTCAATTTTTAGGTCTAACCAGTACCTCATCGGCACGTTATCAAGATGATATTTTTAACGAAAATGCTGTACCACCAGCTGTTTTAGAAATTCTCGGCAAAGAAAATAGAGTGAAAAATGGCATTGTAGAAGCCTATGTTTATCGCAAATTTTTACAACGTTTTAGTCAAATGACGACAGGCTTGGATTATTGCGTTACACACAATAAAACCAATTTCAAACTTGATGAATTTTTAGCCATGTTTTGTCATGAAGCGGGGTTGCGCCGAAGTATCGACAAAGTTTATGAAATCATCGTTTATGCGTTATTTGCCGTTTTAGTTGAAGCTCTTGAAGTGTCCGTTGAAGTCAGTATGAACCCTGATAAAACTGATATTCTCAGAGAATTCGCCGATTTTGCGAAAAGCGTGATTCAACTTACCCCAGAACAAACCACGATAAATCTTAAAGCTAGAATTAACCGTGTTGGCGTAACAAATGCGGCTGACCGTGGTTTAGATATGTGGGCAAATTTTGGTTTGGCGATACAAATTAAACACCTTTCTTTAACTGAAGAATTAGCTGAAAACATTGTGTCTTCAGTATCGGCCGACCGAATTGTTATTGTTTGCAAAGATACGGAACAAAAAATAATCGTTTCGTTGCTCAATCAAATGGGCTGGAAGTCAAAAATTCAAAGCATCGTCACCGAAAGTGATTTACTTCGATGGTATGAAAAAGCCTTGCGCGGCAAATTTTCTGATGTAGTTGGCGATGCCGTGTTGAAAAAACTATCGGATGAAATACAAGTCGAATTCCCCACAACAGACAAAAAAGAGTTTCTACAATTCATCGAAAAACGTGGTTATCACAAACTGACTGGTGAAAGTTGGATGTGAAAAGACGATGCAGCACGAGTGGCGTTTTTGTTTGAGAAATATCAGGAATTGGTTGCGCCGTTGGTGGAGGTTGAGAAGGTGAAGAAAGTTAAAAAATACAAACAGAATTTGACCCAAACAAAGCGGCTATAAACTTTACAAAACACGGAATAAGTTTTGACGAAGCGCAAACTTGCTTACTTGATACTCAAGCCTTAGTTTTTGAAGATAATGATTGCGAAGGTGAAAATCGCTGGGTGTTACTTGGCATGAGCAATAAAGCGAGATTACTTGTTGTTATTTATACCGTTCGTGACGAATACATCAGACTGATTTCAGCACGAAAACCCACTAAAAAAGAGGTGAAAAATTATGCGTAAAGAATATGATTTCAGTAAAGCCAAAAGAGCCAGCAAAGTTCCGCATTTAGTGGAATTACAGGCAGAAAACAAACCCGAATTTAAACAGCATTTTGATATGACGCTGTCGATGAATGATTTTGAACGTTTGAAATCTGTTGCGGCAAAACAGGGCGCAAATTATCAAGTTGTTGCCGAAAACATTTTGCATCAATATCTCAGTCAGGTTTAATTCCAGTCCAAAAACATGAAAAACTATCTTGAATTATTAGAAAAATTATTAACCGAAGGCACGCAAAAGGGCGACCGCACGGGAAATGGGACGTTGTCGATTTTCGGGCATCAAATGCGTTTTGATTTGGCGGCAGGTTTTCCGTTAATTACCACCAAAAAAGTGCATTTAAAATCGATTATTCATGAATTGTTATGGTTTTTGAATGGCGATACGAATAACAATTCACTCGAAAAAAATGGCGTTTCAATTTGGCGTGAATGGGCTGACGAAAACGGTGAATTGGGGGCAATTTATGGCAAACAATGGCGTTCGTGGGAAACACCAAGCGGTGAAACCATTGACCAAATTGCTCAAGTTATCGAGCAATTAAAAACCAATCCAAACAGTCGCCGTATTATCGTTTCAGCGTGGAATGTCGCGGATTTGCCAGACGAAAAAATCAGTCCACAAGAAAATGTCAAAAATGGCAAAATGGCTCTCGCGCCGTGTCATGCGTTTTTTCAGTTTTACGTTGCGAATAACAAACTTTCTTGCCAACTTTATCAGCGCAGTTGTGATACGTTTATCGGTGTGCCGTTTAACATTGCCAGTTATGCGTTGTTGACAATGATGATTGCAAAACAATGTGATTTAGAACTTGGTGAATTTATTTGGACGGGCGGCGATGTGCATTTGTATTTAAATCATCAAGAACAAGCTAAAATGCAATTACAGCGCACACCTCGTGCTTTGCCGACGATGAAAATTAAACGCAAACCTGCTTCAATTTTTGATTACAGCTATGATGATTTTGAACTAATCGGCTACGATGCCGATACTCACATATCCGCCCCGATTGCTATTTGAGAGATTTCTCGTGATGACTACTTACCGCCGATTTTTCATTTTTTTCTTGCTGCTATTACTTGCAGGTTGTGCGTCTGAGCCAGTCATCCGTCCAAGCAAACCGTATCCAACCGATACAGGCAGATTACCCACATACGTTGAACCGCGACCAATTATTGGGATTTATGCCAATCAACCTGCCGTGACAGCATTTGTGCAACACATGGTGCATGATTACGGTTTTTCAGAAGATTATTTGAACGATTTGTTTTCGCAAGCTAACAAATTAGATTCGGTTTTACGTTTGGAAGTTGACCCATTTGTTCCACCAAAACCGAAATATACTGGACCTCCGCTCCCGCCTTCTGCGCCACAAAAACCAAAACCTACACTCGGTTGGTCAAGTTATCGCAAACAATTCATGGATGACGCGCACATCAACAACGGCGTGATTTTTTGGCGACAAAATGCCGAAGCGTTGCAACGTGCCGCGCAAACGTATCATGTTGACCCCGAATATATCGTTGGCATTATTGGCGTAGAAACATATTTCGGGCGCAATGTCGGTAAAACCAATACTTTTGACGCATTAAGCACGTTGGCATTTTTTACGATTCGCCGCGCGGAGTATTTCACAAAAGAACTCGAAAACTTTTTGTTGATGTCGAAAGAAGAAAATATAGAGCCGCGTAAAATTATCGGTTCATGGGCAGGAGCGTTAGGTTTAGGGCAATTTATGCCAAAAAGTTTTCGCAAATTAGCCGTTGATTTTAACGGCGATGGCAAACGTGATTTGTGGAATTCTGAAGATGCAATTGGAAGTGTCGCGCATTATTTTAGTAATTCGGGCTGGAAATTTAATCAGCTCGTTGCCACACCAATTGAAGGCGATATTGACGACGAATACATTATTTTAGGCACAGATAACAGCAACCAATTTTGGGCGATTGGTGACAATTTCAAAACGATTAAAAAATACAACAGCAGCAACAAATACGCGATGGCGGTGCATCAACTTGGGCAAGCGATAAAACAGCGTTATTTGATGTCAAAATAAATCCACAGGATCAACATCAATTGACCAGCGCACTTTGTTAGCCAGTTTCAACGTTTGAATTTGCGGTACGAGTTTTTTTAAAAGCTGCTGTAACACTGCGCGATTGGAATGTTGAAAAAGTAATTGAAAGCGATATTGTCCTGCCCTTTTCGCCATCGGTGCAGAAATTGAACCTAAAATTTCCACTTCTTGCACATTTAAATTTCTCGCTAATTCCGCGACAGATTCTAAAAATTGCTGCGGTAAATCTTCTTTTTCAGCGTGAGCGCGAAGCAACGCCTGATAACTAAACGGCGGTAACATTGCCACTTCTCGCGCGAGCAATTCGGAATGTGCGAATTTTGCGTAACCATCACGCAATAATTCATTCAAAAGCGAATGATTCGGTTGGCGAGTTTGCAATAACACTTTGCCTTGTTTTTGTTCACGTCCCGCACGTCCTG
The DNA here is from genome assembly GCA_903904275.1 of uncultured Pseudomonadota bacterium. Lineage (GTDB taxonomy): Bacteria > Pseudomonadota > Gammaproteobacteria > Methylococcales > Methylomonadaceae > UBA10906. The sequence continues at coordinate 433 of CAIVBX010000129.1, read as the reverse complement.
AAACTTGCACAATTAACTGCGCCAACTTTTCTCCCGCATGAAAATCGGTGCTAAACAAACCGCTATCTACATCTAAAATCGCCACCAGCGTAACATTCGGAAAATGATGTCCTTTTGCGAGCATTTGCGTTCCCAAAATAATATCAACTTCCCCCGCGTGAATTTGCGTCAAAAAATCTTCCAACGCACCTTTTTTTTGGGTCGAATCGTAATCCAAACGCAGAATGGTTTTGTCGGCAAAAATTTCCCCCAGCACGAATTCTAAACGTTCTGTGCCTTGTCCAAGCGACGCGAGTTCTGGCGATTGACACGAAGGACAGCGCGAAATTAACCGATGCTCCGTGCCGCAATGATGACAACGCAGCAAATTTTTATGACGATGAATCACAAGGTTTGCGTCGCAATGCACGCATCGCGCTACCCAGCCGCAATC
>CAIVBX010000128.1 GCA_903904275.1 uncultured Pseudomonadota bacterium | reverse complement strand
TGAAACGGATATTGGCCTACTAAAAAAAGGGAACAACAGCTTCCATCTCGCCCAAACTTACCGCAGAGGTAAGATTTAAGCAACTAAATAATGCCCTCAAACATAATGAAAATAATGGAAAAAGTCATCGGAATCATCGCGCCACCGAAAAAACCTTGAATACAACGAAAAACAATCATTGACGGTAAATTCCACGCCAGCGCACACGCCAAACTTGCCAGCGTAAAACCCGCTGCTGACAAAACGTATAAATAGCGCGTAGACATAACTTTTGCCAGCCAGCCCGACAACGGAATAATGATTACTTCAGCGATTAAATACGACGTTTGAACCCATGCAATTTCATCTTGTGTTGCTGATAAACCTGCTTGAATTTCTTGCAATGAACTCGACACAATTTGAATATCTAAAACCGCCATAAACACGCCAAACGCCATGCTGAAAAAACCAATCCAGTTTCCTAGCGAAATAGGCGTTTCCTCTTTTGTGTTTAACACATCGTTGGTCATAGCGGTTTAACTTGGACTTTTGCATTCGCAGAAAAACCTGATTTTAATAAACTCAAATTTTCATTGGCATCAAACACAATTTTTACAGGAACACGACGTACAATTTTGGTGAAATTACCTGTCGCGTTTTCAGGTGGCAAAATACTAAATTCTGAACCACTTGCTGGAGCGAAACTATCAACTTTGCCTGTAAAAATTAAATCGGGATACGCATCAATTTCGATTTGGACAGGTTGTCCAATTTTCATGTGTTCAATTTGGGTTTCTTTGAAATTGGCTTCTAACCAAATTTTGTTTGTTTCGAGAAAATACGTCAAATTCACACCAGGTTCAACCAACGCACCAATTTGAACACCTCGATGTCCAATGACTCCATCGAATGGCGCACGAATTTTGGTATTTTCTAAATCAATTTTTAGCAAGGCAACTTGCGCTTGTGCTTGCTTAACTCGTGCTTCAGCCGCAGAAATTTGGCTATCAAATGTCGAAACTTGTTTTTGTTGTGCCGAAACAGTCGCTTGTGAACCGCGTAATTCTGCGGCGGCTTGTTTTGATAAGGCTTGAATGTTATCAAGTGTTTGTCGTGGAGCTGAACCGCGCTCAATTAAAGCGTTAAAACGTTGCAAATCTTGATTGATTTGTTGACGTTTTGCTTCAACAGCTGAAACTGCCGCATTTGCTGTGGCAATACTTGCGTGTTGAGCATTTTTAACCGCGTGTAAATTTTGAACAACGGATTGCGCTTCTAAAACTTGTGCTTCGGCAACAGCTAAACGCGCTTGATAATCTCGGTCATCAATTACGGCGAGAATATCGCCTTTTTTCACAGCTTGATTATCATCAATATACAATTCAGTAATATAACCTTTCGCTTTGGGTGAAATTAAAACGGTGTTCACTTTCAAATACGCATTGTCGGTGCTTTCATAATGTTGACGATTCTGAAACCACAAAAATCCTTCCCAACCCGCGCCACCTAACGCGGAAATTAAAATTAAAAAGGTAAAAAGACGTTTCATAAGTTTTCCATCTGGATTGAAAGGGAGAAAAAGTGTGTTTAATCCGCAGTTAAAATTTCAACGTCTTTTTCGTCAAAACGGTACGATTCACCACAAAATTCACACGTTACTTCAATAACGGCAGTTTCTTTTAAAATTAAATCTAATTCTGTTTTTCCCATAGCTTTCAAGGTTTTTTCAATTCGTTCGCGAGAACATGAGCATTCAAATTCGACTTTTTCAGAATGAAATAACCGCACATCTTCTTCGTGAAATAAACGATGTAACAATTCATGGCAATCTAAATCAAACATTTCTTGTTCCGTGACGGTATTCGCTAAAATTTCAATCGTTTCCCAATCATTCGATTGTTCATCATTTTGCGACGGTAATTCTTGAATTAACAACCCCGCTGCTTTTTTATCATCGGCAAATAACCACAAACGGGTTTTTAATTGTTCAGATTGTTCAAAATACAGTTGAAGCGATTCAGCTAAATTTTCACCTTGCAGCACTACAATGCCTTGATATGGTTTTCCATTGCCTGTGTCAATACTTAAAACTAATCGTCCTTCACCAAATAATTCGGTTAATGAATTGTTAGAAATGTTTTCCGCACAACGCACAACACCGCGAATTTTGCGTTGGTTATTCGCTTGTGCAACTAGTGTCGAAATTGCACCGTTACTTTGTGCTTGCAAAATCATTGTTCCGTCAAATTTAACGGTTGTTGAAAGCATTGATACACAAGCAAGAGCTTGTCCTAATTGATTAACGGCAATTTCGGGTTGATTTTGATATTGTTTCGCAGCTTGCCAACT
>CAIVBX010000127.1 GCA_903904275.1 uncultured Pseudomonadota bacterium | reverse complement strand
TGTTATTGCTGTTAATTCTACCTGTTGCACCGCTTATCAAATCCTATTTTGCTTATAAGCAATCACAAGAAAAAGAAACTTTTAGAGCAGATACAAAATGACCAATAAACACACACCACCGCCTTGGACTGTATACAAACACCGTAACGGAAAATTAGAAATTCATGGCAACGAAAGGGTTGTAGACGGCGATGAAATTTGTGATTTAATTGCTGAAAATGTTAGCGAATCCAACGCAGAACTAATTAGACGCTCCCCAGAACTGCTTGAAGAAAACGAGCGGCTGAAATCGTCGAATGCTGAATTGCTTGAATGCTTAATTGAACTTTCAAAATCATTTACTGGGGAGTATTCAAATGACCAAAGAGGTGATGATGAGATTGACGAACATAAAGAGTTATGGGAAGAAAAATCCCGTGCCGCAATCGCTAAAGCAAAAGGTGGAACATCATGAAAGCCATTAAAAACTTCTTTTTGTGTTGGAATTTTATGTTTTGCACAGTGTTATTTTTAACATTTTCACTGTTAATCGCAATGCCGTTTAGATTTGTTTTCAACAGAAAAACGTTTGAATGGTCAAAGGAATTTGAAGCTGACAAGTTTGCTAATGCAATGCTTGAGCTTACGCTAGCAGTTAGAGAAAAAGTCATTTTGAAACACTGGAGCGAATGATGTCACTTTATTAAAAACAAAGCCCCGAATCTTGCTAAACGGGGCTTTTTTGTTATTTTGGACGCATTGAGGAATTAACAATTGTTAGGCATTCGCGCAATAGTTTAAGTTTTTCACCTACATTTAAACCGTCTAAAATCTGAAAAATCAAATCCAGTTTTGATTTTTCAGGTGTAACATCTTGTTTTTGTTCCGTTACGGTAATTACCGTTTCAGAAGACGTAGGAACAACGGATGTATTCATAATACCTTTTTTCAGTGCAATTTGTCGCTTAACTTCTGCAACAGGTAGATTTTTACCGCGTATTTCGTTGTAAATTGCATCCGCAATATCTGAGTTAATCGGTGCTGAAATCTCATAAGCGGCTGTTATACTAATTTTATCAAGTGGTTTTGAATCACTAAAATAACGCGCTAATTGAATCAATCGAGTACATTGTGATGAACTGCAAGCCCATAATGAGCTTGCACGCCATTGTCCGAATTCTCTGTCGCCTTCAAATCGTGAACGTGCCTCTAACAAAATTTGACCTTGCATGAGCTGTGCTTGTTGTCCAATATCTTCAAACTGCTGTGCTAATTCTTCAAGTGACAATGCTTTTAAATTATCTCGCTCAACTTTTTCAACAAACTTTTTTTCGTTGTCATTTAATTCGCGCGAATCTTTTACTGATTGTGGCATTCTTTGTTTTACCATTTTAAAATCTCACTCATTAAACTTTCAATTTCGGATTTTGCTTTATCGTTATCCATTTCAACAATACCATGACCACTTGCGATTGCATCACGATAAACCTTTCTATCGCCAATCAAAGCCTCAAGTAATTTTATTTCAGAAAAGTTTTGAATGAATTTTTGAGAATCAGCAATTTCTGTAACTTGTGGATTAGTCGGACACATAGTTAAAACACAATACGCTTGTAATTCCTCATTCATTTCACGCGCTTGTTTAACCATATCTGACATTAACGGAATCGTATCAATATCGGGCTGTGATGGTCTGCATGGAATAATAAAAATATCAGCCGCGAGCAACCCTGTTCTAAGTTCAACAGAATCACGACCTTGACAGTCAACAACGACATATTCATAACGCTTGTTTAAATCCTGTAACGTTGATTTGATATTATCATATTTTTGAACGCACGCCATTGGCGAAAGATTAGTTTCTAACCTATCGTGAAACCAGTTAGAACTTGACCTCTGTATGTCGGAATCCACCAAAATAGTATCTTTTCCATTTTTTGATAGATATGCAGCAATGTTTGTAGCAAGAGTTGACTTTCCAACACCGCCTTTTTTAGAACCAATTAGGATTATCACGAATTTTCTCTCTCGATGCTTTAAAAAAGCATGATTCTAAATCAAGGACGCATAAAAGTGTCAAGTTGTGAGAATTGCATAGTTAATTCTTGTAAGGCATCATCATGTCTACTTAGACTTAAATTCATATTTTGCGGTCTAAATAAGCCAATATCTTGATAAGCGTAGTCATTTGGCTTTAGAAAATTATGCACAATTTTAATTCTTATCGCGTATTCGGCAGGTAATCCTACAGTACCGTCCGTGTGAACTGTTTTTTGAGCGTGATAATTAAACCAATTACGCAAAAAACCTTCGCTGTCATCAAGCGTAGTAATGCTTAAATCAACGGGTTCGGATGATTGAACACTGTCGGTAGTTGTACCGCCTATTTTTCTTTTTTCGGCTGTTATAGTCGAAGGAGCATATTCAACGTCCGTTGAAAACAAATTAAATCTATCTGAAATATCGCCGTATAACGCGCTATTCACCTCAATCAAAAATAGATTCTTTTTTGCGTAATCAGTCGATGCGGTTTGCTGATAAATTTGTTTTGCTTCATAAGGCGATAATCCGCCCATCAATGGTGTCGGTGTCGCCCAAAATAATGCCTGGTCAATAATGCCTTTAAATCCACCTAAATCCCCTAAAATCCCCGTATTCATCAAATGACGACCAGCAGAAACTAGGTCGCCATTCATTAAATCACCGCCAATAATTCCCGTATGATTAAGTGCTTTATTAACAACTGGCGGTACAAAACGATTAGCAATTGAACTAACCCCCATCGTTATACCTGCCATTTCATTGCTCATTCCATTTGAAATGCTATCAAACAGGCTCATTATCAGCCTCTTTGCCGACAATTTCGGCGTAAATCTTTGCTAATTCTTCGTCAATCATCATGGTTTTACTTAAAAACGTAATCATCATATCTTTTGACGCGCCAACGTCTTTAAATGCTTGAATCGCCTGAACAAGCAATAACCCTGAATTCATTGCATTTGCGCGAGTTTGTGCTTTTTCTGATTCTAATGCACTAATCGAACCATAGAAATTTATGCTAAATGGTCTTTCATGTGAATTGAATACAAAACCATATTTTTTAAGCGTGTGAATATCGATAACGCCATAAAAAAAATCCTCTAATGCACTGCGAATAAAACGTGCATTTTCTGCCGATTGTGCCGATGTCCTAAAAAATCCACCCTCGCCCAAGCCACCGTTTAACTGGTCTGCAAATCCTAACATAGCTAAATCAGTCCCTAATGCCCCTGCTAACGCCTTTGCATGAAACAAAACATCCTCTATCGAAATTGAACCGCCGCGATTTGGCGCACCACCGTTGCTTGGACTAACGGTTGCAAGTTGTTTTTCATTAAAAACTGGAATGATGTGACGTATGCGCTCAAGAACAGGCTTTCCTTCTTTAAGTGCTTTTTCACCGCGTTCTTTTGTTTTTTTCAACATATCGACAACGGATGACAAAAATTTATCCTGCTGTGGTTTTGTCATTGATTCAAGATTTACCGTTAGCAATTGTTCATCAATCGAATCCATCCAACGCTGACCAACTAACCCTGTTAATGATGATGTCAAATTATCGTAAGCTGGTTCAGCATTAAATAACATTGAACCTCCGACCATTGACGGCATAATTGGAATTTCATTGTAGTCATTGTTAGTTAGATGGATTTTTAACGATTTTTCAACAACGCCATTTTGTGGAATCCATTGAAATCGGGGCATTTTCAAACGCGCCAACTGTGAAATATCTAATCTCTCAAAATTACGCTCACCAATATAAACGGCATATCCGACCGTCTTACTGCCACGCTCATAAGGTTGTACTAATTGAGGTCTAATCATTTCATCAATGCACAAATCGACAATTCCATTATCATTCGTGTAAATTCGAGCATAAGAATCTCCAAAAGCAGCCCCAGTATAAGCCATTGAATAAGCGACCTTGTTAAAAAAAGGGGTTAAATCTTTGATAATTTCGTCAACAATCGCTTGTTGTTTTTTATCGTCCGTTTTACTTTCGATGAAAATAGTTTTTCCTGTAGTTTCATGACCGCCTAACGCACTGGTGACTTGCAATTTTAAGGCGGATGATACGAAATTATCGCCCTCCATTTCTGCCCATTTTTCATAAATTTGCTGCCTTGACCGACCTACGCGCTTACCAGATGATAGCAATGTCGCAACGGTTGTCGAACCCGCACCATACAAAAACGTATCGGCTTGTGTGATGTGTTCGGAAGGCGTTAAATTTTCAGCTTCCCAAAGTTTTGCTGATTCGCCCATGTCATAGCGCGACTTTTTGTCTTTTTTAAACCATGCCATTATTGCTTAATCCATTTTTCAGTATTGTTGTCATAAATCCAGCTTTTTCTACGCGCCACTTTCCAGCTACCATCCAGTTTTAATTTTCTCACAGAGCCTAAAATCTGTTTTCCGTCAATTTCCCATAATCCGTCTAATTTTGGCGGGTTTTTAATCAATCGGACGCATTGTGTTTTTGTGGCAACAAAATCGGATGTTATTGGCTTTGATTCGGCGGTGAATGTGTAAGTTGATTCAATGGTGCAATTGGATTCAATCAATCCACTTTCTGACTGTGCATAATAAGCAACACCCGTAATAAGATTGCTAAGTGCTTTGAAATAAGGCACATATTTGGCGGGTAAAATAGACGCAATTGTGGATGATACTTTTGCTATATCAAACTGACTTGAATTTGATAACGTTATTTTTAGACGATTTGTTAAAAAGTACGTTCCGTTAATAATATCTGCGTCAAATTGCGGCATAGATACGGTTTTTAAAATGCTTTCGCTGGGATAATTATGAATATCTTGATAGCTGCATTTTACTTGCTGTACATTTAGATTTTGGTCGCTAGGAAATAATAATTTTAAATAGGTTTTTAAAAACGATAATCCGCGACCGCCATAATTTTGACCGCGCCATGCTTTGTAAATGTACTTGTACGCATCGATTTTTACAGAATCACTCAAATTATTATCGAGTAATAACAAGCCATCATTATTTACCGCACGTTTAATCAAGTCCAACGAACCGAGATAAGGGTTTCCCAGAACATTTGCATCATTAAATGATTCATATAGTGCTTTTTTGTCGTTAATCGATTCATTGATAACTTGAAAAAATATCGACTTTAACGCGCTTTCAAAGTCATTTTCTTCAAAGCTATTTGCGAGTGGATTTTGTTCGAGTTGCATAATCAATTAAATCCCGTGTTTTGGTTATCAATATCAATAGATTCAACAGTGATGTTGGCTGATGTTAAAAACACATAATTCCAAAATTCAGGATATATCTGACCGATATTATTTTTTTGAATGGATAAATCGCTGTTAATATCGCGGCTAAATGCAGGGATTTTTTTAATAATGACGGATCTAATTTGATTTGTTGTTGGAATCACACCGCCTTTTTTTGCAAAGTCAGAATCAATGCCGAATTCTGTATTCACGATAGCTAAAATTGAATTTTCAATTGCCGTAATATCAAATTGAGCGGGTATTTTTGCGTTAATAAAATAAGTGATGATATTCTTTTTTGGCGCAACAAATTGGACGTAATAACCTGAATCCGCCGTATTTACTAAATCTCTAATCGCAATTTGATTAGCTGTTAAATTAGAAACTATTTCTATTGATGATGTGCTAGAAGTGCTTAATTGTTCGTTCCCAAAAGAACACGCAATAAATAATTTGTTGATATTTTGATAGCTACCGCCACGTTTATTTTCTTCAATTTGTTCGTTCCAAACGGACAGGAACTTAATCGCTGGGAAACGTCGTCTAATTAGAAAATCAAACTCACCTAAAAATACGGCTGAACTGTCGTAAATTGCAGGATATTTGCATAGATAACGCAATACATCAACGCTAGGCGGATTTGTGCCTTTATCATCAATCTTGCTAATTACAAATTCCAAACTCGACATTTTAAGCTGTGTGATTTCTTTTAATGTGAAGGTCGAACCGTTTGGAATTAAGATTTCGCCCGTCGAATAGCTTACTGTTATCAAAATTTCGTCATTCGCTTTAACCTGATAACCCGCTACATTTTCATAGCCAAAAACGATGTATAGATTCTTTTTTTCGTCCATCTCAACGTTGAACACCTGTTGATTAGGTGCAATGTTCGTATAGCGTTCTCTATACGAAAATTCAACATTATTCACAGTTAGCGATAATTCAGACAAATAATCGCCATTATCATCAACGGGGACTTGAATTTTATAAAATGGTTTAGATTCTGTAATTGTGATTACATCGAGCGTTTTTACGCGCTTTTGCACGGCAGTAATGACATCACTATTATTTTCTGAAATTGTTTTTCCTGCCGAAACAATCCATTCATTGTTTGATGAATCCAATAAAATTGAACCCGAAACCAGATTGATAACGCCGTTGTAATTATTTTTAACGTTAATTTGAACTTGGGCAGGTTTTGATTTCACTATCACGCCACGCATTGCAGCATCCGCTAAAACCGTTGCATCTCTTACACGCTCAAATGATTCACCAATTGCCACCTCAATTTGTGCCGAAAACATAGATAACATAGTCGCCATTGCATCAATATGTTGCGTTAATCTTGGGTCTTGAACATTAAATAAGGGCGCTAATGTGTCATTTTGTTGCGCTAATGTATTGATTCTGTCTTGAAAGTCTGATTTTGTTAGCATCGTTTAATTCACCGTGATTGCAATGCCAGCCACTTCAATAACAATGTCCAATTTATCGACATCACGCGGGACACTGTAAAGATTGATGGGAAATGATTGAAGTACAGGAACATCACGTTTAAGTTTCGCAATAAAACCATCTGCAATGCCAAAACGCTGTGGATTGTGCAATAGCGACTTTAAATCGCTACCGTAATCAGAGCCTAAATAGCCATTAACAGGCGTATTTAGCCAATGCTGAACCATACTTTGAATATCTACGCCTGTTATTGATGCCATTAAATTGTCCTAAATTTTTATTCAATTTTAGAATAGTATTGATGGCATCAATGTTGTGTTTTTCCTAGCCTTCCATATCGGAATCAATGATTTCTGAAAATTCGCCACTTTCAGAATCTAAAACAAATTGATTCGAGTAAATCACAAATGTTTTCAAATAATAATCCCTGAACATTTCCGCCATAACCAGCGTTTCAATAGGCGTATTTCCTTTGTATTCGGCTTTCATAATCGGGTCG
>CAIVBX010000126.1 GCA_903904275.1 uncultured Pseudomonadota bacterium | reverse complement strand
CAAGCCGCAATAAAAGAAATAAATTCCGAAAGTGTCATCACACCAATGATATTTGTTATTCGATGTCCTACTTTGTCGATTAACGGTTGTAACGCGGCTTTATCATTTTCCGTTCCTGATACAAAAATCTGAAATTTCTTCGTATCAAGTATTTCTATCAACGAAATAAAATGATTCAAATCCCATTCTCGACCATTGCCGCGTGATTTCGGATGCAAAATCACTTTAAATTTATCTAAATTCAACAAATCAACAAACTTTTGAGGAAGTGCCTCGATTTTTGTCATCGAAAACAAATCAGCTATTTCTGGTAACGAATAATCGAATTTTATACCGAAAGGCTTGAGTAATTTTAGATTTAATTGTGCTTCATGTAACGGCGAATTTTTGCGGCTTAATCTCACTAAATGATTACAAGTGAGCCAATGAAAAAGTCGGTTAATTGTTCCAATACGATGCGGGATTTGTAGTTGTTTAGCACGTTTAGCAATTCTTTTACTCGGCAAAACATGAATAATACAGTCTGGTTTTTTTCCATCTAGTGTTATTTCTTTTGTTTTGAAATCCTCAACGTCGATAAAAATATCAACCGCACTGCACGCTTCAATAACCGCTTGCGTGTATTTCACGCCCATAAAACCAATAACGAGATGCGGAAAGGCTTGTTTTAAAAGCGTCGCAAGCGGTAACGTTAAAACAACATCGCCAATACTGTCTGTTCGACTAATAATGACATTTGAAAGTTCATTTATATTCATATTTTCAATCAAATTATTTTGAAAAAAATCTTAATGCAATAGAGCATTCGATGTAATTCATTATGTTTTTTATAAGCCAAAATTTCTTTACGGTATTTGAAAAACAAACGCATCCGAACGAAATTATTTTTTAATGAATAGCCCTCATAACTTTTGCACAATGCTAAAAATACCGATTTTTCTTCGCTAATCGAATCAGGGCATTTTTCATAAAGGAGTTTTAATCGTTGTTGCGCTTTTTGAATCCGAATTTGAACTTCATCTTTTGGATTATTTTTAATTCTGTCTTTTTTGTCCAACGAACCGAATACATTAGTATCATGCCGACGATATAACACTAACGTTTCATCAACAAATTTAAGCGAATGATGTAATGTCGCAATAAAACCTAACCAGTTATCATGTGATAACAATGTGGGAAAAGGCATTGCATCAAATACAACTTCTTTTTTTATTAACATTGCATGACCTGGTGCCGACGCGCCAATGATATACATAAGTGGACTATTAAAATTCATTAATGTTTTTGTATCATTCATTTTTTCACCAAGCAATTTTCCTGAACTATCAATAAAAGCAGAGTTGCAATAGGCAATGCTGTAATGCGCGATATTGTTCACTAACGTTTCAATTTTATTAGGCAACCATATATCGTCTTGGTCACAAGGTGCGATGTAATCGCCTTTGGCTAATGAAAATCCTTTTTCAAAATTCTTTTGATAGCCTAAATTTGTTTCGTTGATAAATACTGAAAAATTTCCATAACGATTTGCGTAATCATTCAGTATTGAAACTGTTTTATCCGTAGAACCATCATCAACGGCAATAATTTCAATGTTTTGATAACTTTGTTCAATAAGGCTATTAAGTTGTTCAACTAAAAAACGTTCACCGTTATACGTTGCCATAACGATTGAAACCAGAGGGCGATTATTAGATTGTGAATTCATTCGTTGTTTTTAAGAATGTGAAAAGGTTTTTTTCTTGAAATGGGTAACGGAACAGAAAAAAGAGTTTGGTAGGGAATAAAAAATGTAACAACACGATCAAGATATTTTTGAAGTTTTCTTTTAAATGATTGGCTATCTGTTAAATGTTTAGTTACTTGAAAATAGTGAAAATCATTTTGCCCTAGATAAGTTAGAGGAATAGCTAGTTGCCAAGATATAAAAGAAATGGATAATTGGTCTCGCTTAACACCATTGCAATAAGCCTTCCACCACGCATCCATTAAGACTATTGTTTTGGGTGTGTTTTTTCTTACTAAGACACAAGTATCCATTAACCCATTATTCATAGGAAAACCACTCGAACTAAATTGTCGCATTTGGTAGGCGATGTTCCATAACCAGTCCTGAGCAAAATAAGAACACGCGGCACCTTCGGAATAAACACAGGTTCTTTCTGCGTGAGAAAAAGAAGACAAATAATTTGGTAAATGACAAATAGACATAAAAAATTCATATATATCACCGACCATTTGAACCTTTCCATCTATGTAAATAGTGAAATCGTAATCAGGAAAAAATTTATGTGAATGAATTTTAATATAACGTTGTTTATCTTTATTATTTAAATTTGGCAAGTTGATTGGCTTGAAAATCCAAGGACTTACAACGTTTTTGCTATCATCAGTAAAACAAAAATAATCTAATCGATTATCTATATTGCTAGGTTTAATCAACTTATCATAATTGCCTGTAATACAGGTATAAACAGCTATTTTCATAACAATTTATTATGAAAAAATAAGTTTCGACGCATCCATTTCAGCATTCACTGGTGAAAAAATACTTAACGCATTTTCCGAACAATGCGTAATTTCACCAACTAAAATTTCTTTTTCATTTGTATATAAATCAATGCGAACTAATGAAGAAAAATAACTACTTAATTTTTCTGAAATTTCGAGTAATTCATTAAGATTTTCTGGTTTTTTCACATTTTCTGCCTTTTTTAAAGGCAGCATAGAAAAGTCCATCTCATTCCATTGAATATCATAAAAATTTCTACTGTGATTTGAATAACGATTCAAATTTACTTGCACCATCTTTGGTTTTCCGTTGAAACAAAAAATTTTATAATCCGACGGATTTTCTGAATTGAATATCAATGGCTCAACAATGATTTTGGGTTTTAATAATTTATAGTTTCGTTCTCTGGGCAAAAGGTAATAATTCAAATCAAACCATTCTTGTATTTTACTCATATCAATTTGCATATTATCTTCTTTGAAAAAAATAACTTCACCACTTGCATGAGTTGGTTTTATACAGCAATTCTTTGGGAAATCATACGCCGAAACATCTTCCGTGCTGTGTAATACTGCTAAAGTTGGCACATTGTATTTTTCGCCAATTACGGCTTTTACAAATAATTTCACAAATTCTTTATCTGTTGTAAATACTCTCAGTGGATCTATGATTTCATCAGATGTTTTGATATTAAAAAGTACGTCATTATAAATTGGCAATTTAGTTGGCAATCGTTTATGTACTTGAATAAAGCGTTTTAAGCTCCAGATTTTATCACCCCATCTGTTTTGAGGTAATTTGTTAATGGGAACTAATTTTAAAAATTGTTTAACAATTTGATATTTCACATTCATATTATCTTCTTTTATTTTCCAAAGGATGCTGTTACAAATCCCATTTTCACGTTATCCAAAATGTCATCTACAACAGCATTCAGCAACATTTAGTTATTCTTCTTCTGAAAATCTAACATAAATTTTTTCAAATAAAGCGCACCTTCGAGCGGCATAGAGGTGTAAAAAGAAGCACGAATTCCACCGAGTGAACGATGACCTTCTAAACCAATAATGCCAACATTTTTAGCTTCTTCGATAAATTCTTTTTCTAATTCTGGACTGGATAAATTAAACACGACGTTAATCAATGAACGATTTTCTTTTTGAGCATGTCCACGATAAAAGCCATTAGAATTATCAATCACATCATAAATTGCTTCCGCTTTATTTTTACTCAACGCGGCCACATTTAATAAACCACCCATGTCATTAAGCAACCATCGTGTCATGAGTAACACAACATAAATGGCAAAAATCGGTGGTGTGTTATAAATGGATTTCATTTTGACGTGAGGGCGATAATCCAAAATAGTTGGAACGTTATCTGGAATGTTATCCAATAAATCATTTCGGATAATCACAACCGTGACACCTGCTGCGCCGATATTTTTTTGGGCGTGAACGTAAATCAGCCCAAATTTAGACACATCAACAGGTCGGGTTAAAAAATCAGAAGACATGTCACAAACCAATGTCACCTCGCCTGTTTCTAATGGTGCAGTAAATTGTAATCCTTCAACAGTTTCATTTGAGCAATAGTGAATATAAGCGGCATTATCGTCTATTTTGTATTCATTTGGTGTGGGCAATTTTGTGAAATTTTGCGCTTTCCCGTTCCAAATCGTTTTTACGTTTTCTCCATCTTTAAAGGCTTCTTCAATTGCTTTTTTACTCCAATAACCTGAAACTATGTAATCAACAGGACACTTTTTGTCTACCCACAAATTCATTGGAATCATGGTAAATTGCAAGCTCGCTCCACCTTGTAAAAACAAAATACTGTAATTATCGGGAACGTTAAGCAACGTTCTGATGTTTTGTTCTGTTTCATCTAAAATGTCACGGCAAAGTTGAGAACGATGATTAACAACCAAAGCTGAGATATTAGAATCTGGAATTTCTTTAATCGCTTGTTGTGCATCAGAAATCACTTTTTCTGGTAATGCACCAACGCCACCTGAAAAGTTGTATAAATGTTTTTTATTTGTTGTCATAAACTCGATTGAAAAATTGAAAAACAGGGCAGGTTAAAAATTCGATCAATTTCTACCTGTGTAATTTAAAAAAATCTTAATTTTTATTTTCTCCTTTGAAGTATTCACCAAGATAAATCGAACCTGATTCGCTTAAATGATGCGTATCTCGATATAACATTTTGTCATTTTTAATTGCCCAACAATAATTTTCATCACAAAATGCGGGTAAAGGATCTAAAACTTTTACGTTTGGGAAATTTTTTAAAACAGAAGTCACTATTTCAAGGTATTTAGCGCGTCGTGAATCAACTTGAGCGCGTGGCACAGCACAAGGCGTTCTCGTTGATTTTCCATTTAATCGCCAAGGACGATTAAGACAGGAAATAGGCTCAAATTCCAATTCTGGAATATCTAAAACAAAGACAATTTTTTTATTTTTTTCAGTCAATCGTTTTAATGTTTTTTGCATACCATTTTTAAAAATACGGTAAGGATCGTTTATTTCATTGAATGACGAATCCAAATAATCTTCCATTTTCATTTTGGGGATAAAACTTTTTACGTTGATTTCACTCACCATTCGTCCTGCTAAAATAACCGTTTTTATAGAAGGCGTGTTAATCCCCATTTCTAAAAAGCTATCAATAGATTTAGGACAGGCTTTATTTGATTCAGAAGGATTATCAAAAAAAGGAAAACAAGAACTTGCACTACGATTTAACAAATTTCCCCCTGTTAAAGTCCTATTGAGAATCATGCCATAATAAAGATGATTTGCGTGACTATCACCAACAAGTAAAGCTGTTGCTTTGGCATGAACATTTTCAATCAAGCAAGAAGATCGCTGCGCGGAAAATTTTTTGGCAATTCCCCACTCAAATTTAGTCATACAATCTTTTTCAAATTCCAATCCTCTTTTTCCAAAAGCACCATTGTCCATAATACTTTGCATCCAATTTTCTTCTTGATGTCTTTCAGGATAACCTTGTTTTGTCATTACAAAATATCCTGCCAAACCAATCAGCAGCAAACACACTAACAATCCAAAACTTACAAACTTTGATTTTTGAAAACGGAGATTTTTTTCAACGACGAAATACGTCAACCACGCCAAAATAATGCTGATAACCAGAACCGATATTTTTAATGTGGAATTCAGTTTTTCAATTTCCGTAATTCGTAAGAAACTCAACAAAACCCAATGCCACAAATATAACGGATAACTAATCACACCAATAAAAATAGCAATTTTGCTGGCTAAAATCTTTCGGTTAAACCACGCTTTTTCACCTGCAAAAATCAAACTTGCTGCGCCAAACGTTGGCAATAATGCCCACAATGAAGGGAAATTTATTTTTTTGCTGTCTAAAAAAATCCAAGCAACCAAAATCAAAATCACGCCAATCCAAGATAACAAATTAGCGAATTTCTCAGCCTGATTTTTTCCAATCGAATGAATACTCAAATAGGCAATTAAACTGCCAGTCAACAATTCCCAAGCACGAGAAGTTGGAAAAAAGAAAACTTCTGTCGGTTTATCATTTAT